>VXXH01000167.1 GCA_009835515.1 Candidatus Poribacteria bacterium | reverse complement strand
GGATATTGAAGTCGATATCCCTATAGATCTCAAGTTTCCCATGTTAGAATACCTACGAAAATACCACAGGATTTCTGCTGAGACGATCTATAATGACCTTCATGGCTTTATTAGACGAAGTGCTTCCACAGAATTTCTTAAAGGGCTCACCTGTCAAGCAAAAGGAGATAAAGCGAGAAACAATAAGGAGAAACAGGATCACTATGAAGATGCCATTAATCACTACACCGAAGCCTTAAAACTGAAACCCAATTATATTGAACTTTATAATAATCGCGGGAACGTTTACCGTGCGAAAGAGGACTATGATCTCGCTATTCAGGACTATGATAAAGTTATAGAACTGAACCCTGAGTTTGTTGAAGTTCTCGCGAATCGCGGACTCGCGTACTCTGACAAAGGGGAGCGAGATTTAGCCATCAAAGACTACAATAGGGTAATAGAAAAGAGACCTAATTTTGCTGTAACTTATCTTAACCGCGGCGCGACTTACGATCTAAACAGTGAAGATGACAAGGCTATTGCTGACTACACGGAGGCGATACGACTAAAGCCAAATTACTCGGAAGCCTATTGCAGTCGTGGTTTCATTCACAGCAGTAAAGGACGACACGACGAGGCTATTGCCGACTATACCGAGGCGATACAACTGAACCCAAGATTTATCAAGGCTTATCGCGACCGAGGGGCTGCTCACGATAAAAAGGGTAATTTCGATGAGGCTATTGTGGATTATACCAAAGCAATAGAGTTGGAACCGAATGATGCTGGAACATATTTCAACCGTGGCAGTATGTACTACAAAGAAGGTGATTTTGATTCTGCTATTGCGGATTATACCGAGGCGATACGGTTGAAATCAGATTATGCCGAGGCGTGCTATTGGCGCGGATGTGCCTACTACAAAAGAGGCGATTTTGATCTTGCTATTGAGAGTTATAATCAAGCAATACAACTCAACCAAGATTACGGTAAAGCATACTTCGCTCGTGGCTTAGTTTATGATGGAAGTGGCAGATTTGAAAAAGCTATGGCAGACTATAATAGAGCAATTGAACTAAACGCAGATCTTGCTGAAGCACATTATTCTCGAGGCAGAATTTACTTCGCTGTAGGTCAGATTAACCCTGCGATTAATGACTTTAACGAAACCCTAAAACTATCCCCGAACGATACCAAGACCTATAAAATGCGCGCGACCGCTTACCTCGCTATAGGACAAATTGATCCTTCTATCAATGATTTTAAAGAAATGCTTCGATTAGAGCGAAATGATACCGAGGGCTATAGCCAACTCGGTTATGCTTACAATCTCAAAGGTGAACATGAAAAGGCTATGGAAAACTATAACCGAGCGATAGAGCTAAATCCAGATTTTGTTGAGGGCTATTGCAACCGTGGAGCAACCTATGGCGATATAGGTCAGTTTGACAAGGCAATTGAGGATTACAACCGGGTAATAGAACTGGCACCAAACGATACTTCTGGTTACTATGGTCGAGGTACTACTTACTATCAGAAACACGAATACGCTCTTGCAATCGCAGACTATAACCAAGCGATAGGGCGAAAACGCGATGATGCCCATGCTTATTGCTATCGCGGTTTGGCTTGCTTACACTTACAACAATGGGTAAAAGCCAGAGAAAGTTTGATTATTGCGAGGTACATGGGAATGGATATTATCGCTGCGTTTCGTCATTACCACAATAGTGTTGCAGAGTTTGAACAGCAAAACAGTGTTCAGTTGCCAGAAGACATCGCAGCAATGTTGGGACAATAGTAGGTTTGAAACTCAGATATATTGAATAAGGATTGTGGGACTTGGATATAACTTAACGCGGGAAATACAAATGAGATAAGGAGGAAACCCAATCATGTCAGATAATCCTCTCGCGAATGTGGGAGACTTAGCGAAACCCTTTGATACACTGGTTAAGAAGATATCAAAGGGAGTAGGCACTCTCTACGAGCCTCGTAGAATTAAGAACGTTGCTAAAGCAGAAGCTGAGGCTTCAAAGATGAAGGCGGAATCGGAGATTGAGATAACGGACTTGCATCGACGGGCAGAACAGCGTCGGATCGAGGAAGAAGCAAAACACCAGAAGAATATGGAGGATATTACGGCTAAAGCGGCACCTCATTTGAATGAAGATGCAAATCCCGATGCTATGGATGATGACTGGGTCGCCAACTTGTTTGATAAATGCCGGATTGTGTCTAACGATGAGATGCAAAGTTTGTGGGCGCGTGTTCTAGCTGGAGAAGCGAACACCCCTGGGACCTATTCAAAGCGGACTGTTAATCTTCTTTCAGATTTCGACAAAAACGATGCAGATTTATTCACCAGACTCTGCGGATTCGGTTGGGTGATTGGGAATGTTGTACCATTGGTGTTTGATGTTCAAGCAGACATCTACAATAGAAACGAGATTAACTTTGATACTCTGAATCACCTTGAAACTATTGGACTTATTCAATTTGGCGGGCTTTCAGGTTTCAAGCGGATCGGTGTTTCTAAGAGATTTGTCGTGTATTATTATAGTAAGCCTCTCTCCTTGGAGATACCTGAGGATGCTAACAATGAACTTAAGACTGGAAAAGTATTTCTCACAAAGATCGGACAAGAACTTGCTCCGATATGCGGAAGTAAACCTGTGGAGGGTTTTTATGAATATGTCAAGGAGCAGTGGAAGCAGTACTTACCTGCAGTTAAGAATGACTAATGTATAAGTGTAGCATGAGGCATTAATATAGAACAAAGCCTCGTGCTTTGTTTACTTGTTTTATACTTTAACCTCTGACCAGGAAACCGAATGGCAAAACAATTTTTTGAACATCAGATAGTTTATATTACAGCTAGAGTTGAGATTAAACTACACAACACTAATTCCATCGGAACAGGATTTTTTTATCATGCTCCCTTGAATGATGGGACGAACCGTTCAGTAACACTTTTAATTTCAAATAGACATGTATTTCTTGATCCAAAAGCAAGATTGATTATTAGCCTGAATCGTCGGAAAGAAGATGGGACTCCAGAATTTGGAAATATAAGGACTTTCGATCAGGTTGGGTTTGAAGACGCATATTTTGTTCACCCTGATTCAGGAGTTGATTTGGCGTGCATTAATGTTGGTGGTATTACAAACACAGATGCTTTTTATAGAAATTTGGGGAACGACCTTCTAAAGCCAATAGATTACGAAAAAGTAGTCGTGGGAAGTGAAGTTATATTTGTTGGCTATCCGGAAAATCGATACGATGTTGTAAATAATTTACCTCTAATCAGAAAAGGATGGATAGCATCAATGCCTAATATTGACTTTAATGGTAAAGGTCAAATTGTCATTGATGCCCAAATATTTCAAGGGTCCAGTGGGAGTCCTGTTTTTGTTCATTGGGATGGTGAGTATTCATTGCTTGGTGTTGTTTCTCAAACGATGATTCGCCATTCACAACTTCAAACATTACCAGTGAATATGCCACAGGTTGGAGTCGAACAAACACTAGGACTTGGTATTGTTATAAAGCAGAGACATGTACAGGAACTTATAGATTATGTTGTTAATGAGTATATACAACGGACATCTCAAGGTGCCTAACAAGAGGATTTTCTACAGGATTTCTTGTGCTTATTTCTTTTTCTGGCATGAATCAGTTACTACTCACATGCCGCCCTTACAGGGCTGAAGAAGATGAAGGACATGTTTCTATAAACATACTGAAGAAACACCTAAGCAAATAAACCCTATGGGACTGGTATTTTGAATTAGATACTTAATCTTCATCAAACCGTCTCTACCGAGGTTAGAAACCGACATGGAATACGTCGTTATTTTTGAAAAGGGCGAAAATAGTTACGGGGCTTCTGTTCCCGATCTTCCGGGATGCATCGCTGTCGCTAAGACAATGGTAGAAGTCAGAGAACTGATCGCTGAAGCCATCGAGTTTCATATTGAAGGATTACGGGAAGATGGGGAAGTCGTCCCGCAGCCGTCGTCAAGCCTTCCAATTCAAAATGAGCCGGAGGTGTCATCCGCGTTAATTACAGTGAGCGTTTAATTGTAGCGAAAATTCAGCAGAGAATCGCGAGCAGGGGGAAACACCCAAGCAAAAACACTCGCTCCTACAAAAGAGGTATTGGGTTACAATGGCGGGAATCCCTTAACAATCTCGACCGTCTTTAGGCTAACGGTGATAACGCGTCCAATCAAATCCACAATATATCGCGGCGCATCCGCACGATTCGGGTCGTTCACAATCCTGCTCCGCTTGTCTACCTTCACACGATACTGATCCACCACCCACTCCAACGCAGAACGCGTGCCTAATTGATATGCAAACGCCTCCGCCGGAATGCCCGCCAACGTAAAGTAGTCGTTATAATAAATCTGCGTCTTATCTTTCGAGAATCGCATCTTCTCCACGCGCCAATCTATCGGCATGCCGGGAGTTTCAATGTATTTCAGTCCATCGTATTTCGGCGCAGATGCATAGTTGACATGGATATCTGCCAACTGCGCACCTGCGTTAGCGAAACCCCAGAAGTCTTGAGCAAACGGGATATGCGGTAAATCGCGCTTGAGGTTCGCCTGATACTTTTCACGATAATCAGGGTGATGCAGGACAGCGTAGTTGTAGTGGAAGATGTTCCACTTAGTGATAGTGTCGTCACCGTAATGCGTTCGGAACTGTGCCAATACCCAATCGGTGATGTTCTCTTGGCGGTTTGTGCCATCTTCATTGTAGGTGTAGAAGGGAAAGCATTGGGAATCGACTGTGAGATGGAGATCTGGAATCATGTCAACCATCAGTGTATGAAAAGACGCGTTTGTCCTCGAAGAACTGACGCAAATTACCCGATTTTCTGATTCTGCATTGGGTGTTGGGAAGATAGCTGGGAAAACGGATGCGCGCTCGGTCAGCATTCTTGGATCAAAATAGAGGTTCAATTCGGTAAATGGGCGATAAAGGGATCTTCTAATCTTTTCTTGAGAAAAGTGAGTAGTTTTCCCATTTTTCAATTTATTTTTTAAGCCTGAACTCCACTTGATTTTTGTTGCATCGAGTATCACAAAATCATCAAGTTTTACCGCGCTGTTTTCCCTTCGTTTCCACCGGGCTGTCTCTGTGTTGTAAGTCTCAGTCATCTGCTGAACATTCTCAGCGAGAGCGTTTTGATTGAAGTTGTAAACCCATGCATCTCGATTCGTTGATACACCGAGACTGTAAGTTTTGAAAACAACATTCGTACCCACATCCTTTGCTTTCGTGCTTCCCATCGGAAGGAAAGTGTCAAATTCAGGGCGGAGCCCTTCCATCAGCCATGTATAGCGACTGTCAGGTGTTATCTGCTGCCAGCTAATGTTTTGATAGTGTTGTTTTGAATCAAGATAGCGGTACTTCTCCTCTTTCCGCCAAAATTCGTCAACGCGCGCATAGAAAATTTCGGCAGTTTTTAGGTTTGTCTTGGTAGCGTTTCTCTTGACGAAAAAATTGATGCTCACGCCGACCTGAATTCCAAAGACGTTGTGCGTCGTTCCTGACAACTTCGGGTTCTTACGGACATTCCCGCTCAGATCCAAAATGTAAATCGCATCAAAATCAGCTGCGAGGTGTTTCCGCATGCCATCAAACGCTATACCGTCCAGAAAGCCGTTGTTCGTCACAAACGCGACAACGCCTTCCTTTCCAATTCGCTTTGATGCCCAACTGAACGCTTTGACATACGGATCGTATAGTTTGTTTTTTAACTGCGCCTTAGAATCTTGCGCATAAGTCTCTTCCACCTGTTTATCCATAGTGGGATATTTGCGGTTTTTATTGTTGTCGTTTTCGTTTATTTGCTGTGCGTTGTAAGGTGGGTTACCGATGACAACGAACATATCCGCCGCTTTCTGCTTCTCCACGCGTGCCGTGTTTTCCTGTGTGAAGAGTGCTATTTGTTGATCCTCAAACAACTCAAACGTGTCCGCAAGTGAGATCCCCTCGAATGGCAGGTAGGTCCCTGTCCGTTGAAAGTATTCCTGCTCAATGTTCAAACTCGCAATATAGTAGGGCAGTAACAGAATCTCATTGCAATGCAGTTCGTGGCAGTACTTCTCTTCGAGTGTAGTCGCTTGGATATCCTGCATGAGTCGAACAATGAAATTGCCAGTCCCCACAAACGGATCGATAATGTGAACCCCGGTATCCGACAGCGACCTGTCAAATTCAGTTTCCAAGATATGCGCAACACTTTTCACCATGAAATCCACGATCGGTTGTGGTGTGTAGACGATGCCGTGCGTGTCTGCTACCTCCACAGAGAATCCCTGAAAAAACTGCTCGTAGACGGTATTGAGAAATTGCTGTTTTTGGGAGAAGTCTTTACAGAGGAGTGCTGCCTGTTCAATGGCGAGATAAAACGGATTCAGTTCTTTGAGGAACGCATCGCGACTATAGGTCTGCCCGATGAGCACTTCAATGACTTTTTCAATCTCGCGTGCGATGATATTTCGGCGGGTGAAGTCAGGGTTATTAAAGACAGTACGGAAGATGCGTTCAGTGAGCAGATGTTGGATGAGCATCTCCTCGACGGCGGCTTTAGAAAGATTCGGATTAATCGCGGCGCGGCACTGTTCATAAAAGCCTGTGAAAGCGGTGACAAATTGTGGGTTCGTCTTGTGTTGTTCTGCTATGAGTTCTGCCGCTTTTCTACCGAGTGCGGGGACCTTCTCTTTGAATTCGGCGACAGCGGCGTGCCAGTTCGCGAGCGCAGCGGGTGGTGCAGCGAAGAAGTGTTGGAGTGCCGTAATCAAGCGCGTTGGATCGGTGATGTCTACGTCAAAAACCTGTTCCCCGTTCTGATAGAGGATGCTGTGTTGTGGGTTTTGGAAGAGCGTGTTGTCAAGGGGATAGCCTGCCTCTCGTTTCTCCTGCACGGCTCTGGTAAGATTATCGTCCATATCCTTCGCTTCCCAATAGGCGAAGGGGAGTCCGTATGCGTCAAGTATCACGCCATCAAGAACGATACGGTTACCTGATGGTGCCCGCATAGCAAATTGTGGAATGAGGGTAGCATCCACCTGTTTGGCACAGACAGTGAGCAGCGTTTCAAAAGGGGAACTGACCGCGCCTTCGTGTGTGACGCTGTGTTTGTCGTATTGACGCAGCGTGGCGTAGTAGTCACGGACTGCTTTGTGGCTGGGTTTAAGATTGAGTTGTGGCATAGGGATATGATAGCAGATTTTGGGAGTAGGTTCAAAAGCGGACGTTTAGTTCAACAAGGCAATAAGATCTATAATTGCGGCCCCAACGGCAGTACATACAGTCAGGACAGTTAACACTTTACTGCTGCCTTCTTACTTACCTTCCAATTTTCCCTTTATCCATCCCACATCGCGTTCCAGAGTCC
The DNA here is from genome assembly GCA_009835515.1 of Candidatus Poribacteria bacterium. Classification (GTDB taxonomy): domain Bacteria; phylum Poribacteria; class WGA-4E; order WGA-4E; family WGA-3G; genus WGA-3G. Next base: position 8,314 of record VXXH01000167.1, on the reverse strand, counting down.
CTACACGCGTGTCCAGAGAATCAAGCCGTTTTTCCAAACGGGCATTGTTTTCTCTCGCTTGTGACTCGATCCGTGACAAGGCTTCGAGAACCCTTTCCCGAAAATCTTGATCAGCCATTTTGATATCTCCTTTGTGCAGCGTGACTTCTTTTACCAAAGTATACCACAGACATAGCCGTTAAGCAACCCGAAATCAACAAAAAATTGTCACACCCGTTTCTGCAAAATATGCTATAATGCGTTTAATTTAATAAGGCACTATGCAGCGTCTTGCCAATCAAAAATAGAGAGGAATTCAATATGAGCGAAGAAGTAAAAAAAGAATCTGAGGAAACCAAGGACGAAGAAAAAAACGCCGATATACCTGAGGATAAACTCTCAGTTACACACCACAGCGTTACCATCAACGGTGAGGAGATGCGTTACACCGCAACAACAGGCACGCTTATCCTCAAAGAAGAAATCGACAAGGAGGGCGAGAAGCCGAAAGCCGCCGTTTTCTTTGTTGCCTATACGCGCGATGATGTAGAAGATACTTCCACCCGTCCTATAACCTTCTCCTTCAACGGGGGGCCCGGATCTTCGTCGGTATGGCTACATTTGGGAGTTCTCGGACCGAGATGCGTCAAACCCAATGAAGATGGCGAATTGCCACAGCCTCCCTATCAGCTTACCAATAACGAGTGTTCTATCTTAGACAAAACCGACCTCGTTTTCATCGATCCTGTCAGCACAGGATTCAGCAGAGCCGTACCGGGGGAAGAAGCGAAGCAGTTCCACGGGTTCAAAAGAGATATTGAATCCGTCGGCGATTTTATCCTCCTCTATTTGGGACGCTATCAACGCTGGGGATCCCCGAAATTCCTCATCGGCGAAAGTTATGGAACAACCCGCGCTGGTGGTCTCGCAGGTTACCTTCAGGAACGACACGGCACTTACCTTAACGGCATCATGCTCGTTTCGGTCGTCCTCAACTTCCAGACAATTCGGTTCGCACCCGGCAATGATCTCCCCTACATCCTCTTCCTGCCGACTTATGCAGCGACAGCGTTTTATCATAACAAATTGGATGAAACCGATAGGCAATTAGAAACTTTCATTGACGAGGTCAGAGAATTTGCCGTAGGTGATTACACCGTAGCACTCATGAAAGGCAGTAACGTCCCCTCTGAACAACGTGCCGACATTGTTCAGAAACTCGCAAGTTATACCGGACTCTCGCCGGAGTACATCGAGCGGACTGACTTGCGAATTAATATCAGTCGGTTTTGCAAGGAATTGCTCCGTGATGAAGCACAGACAGTCGGTCGCTTTGATAGTCGATACAAAGGGATTGACCGCGATTCAGCAGGCGAATATTACGAATATGACCCAAGTTCCGCGGTCGTCCAAGGTGCCTATACCGCGACCCTCAACGATTATGTGCGTGGCGAACTCGAATTCGAGTCGGACCTCCCTTATGAGATCCTGAGCAGACGTGTGCATCCTTGGGACTACAGCGGCCATCAGAACGAATACGTCAACGTCGCTGATACCTTGCGAAAGGCGATGACTGTTAATCCTGCCTTGAAAGTGTTCGTCGCGAACGGGTATTACGACTTGGCAACCCCGTTTTTGGCATCAGAATATACCTTCAGCCACCTCGGACTTGATCCGTCTTTGCAAGATAACATCACGATGGCTTACTATCAGGCTGGGCACATGATGTATATTGACCAAACGGAATTACAAAAAATGAAAAAAGACCTGGATACGTACCTTGATGACGTGCTGCCGGGAGATGAGTCGGTATGAGCTATCAACGCGAATTTGAAGAGCGGTTAAATGTCGCAGTCGTCGGTGTCGGTTCACACGGCTATCGCAACGTCTTACCGACGCTAACATTTCTCCCTATTCGATTGAAGGCGTTTTGCGACCTTGATCTTGACCGCGCCCACATTACTGCTGAACAATACGGCGTTAAAGCGTGTTATTCGAGTATGGCGGAGATGTTTAGAAACGAAGAGTTGGATGCTATCTTTCTCTGCGCACCGCCGCGCCTGCACCCCGAATTGACCTGCGAAGCACTCGACGCGGGGATGCATGTTTGGTTAGAAAAACCGCCCGGAATGTTTGCTGATGAAGTTCGGGAAATGATTCGCCATCGCAAGGATCGCGTCGTCGTTGTCGGATTCAAAAAAGCGTTCATGCCTGCGACACAGAAGATTGTTGAAATCTTCGCAACGGAAGAATACGGGCCCTTGCGAAGCCTCTTAGCGGTTTATCCGATGACGATTCCGAACGACGGAAAGCGAGTGCTGCGCGAGAAAGAGCATACGAATTGGCTCCAAAACGGTTGCCACCCGTTATCGCTGATGGTGGCAGTCGGCGGGAAGGTTTCTGCTGTAACCGTCCGTCAAGGACAGCGTGGTGGTGGCGTGTGTATCTTAGAATACGAGAGCGGCACACTCGGAAACTTTCATCTCGCGGATGGCGCAAGGCACGGACAACCTTCCGAACTTTATCAATTCTTTGGTGACGGGTGCCACGCCGAAATTCGGAACAATAACCGGGTCCTACTCCAACGCGGCATGTCTTTCAATTATAGCGGCAGTACCAGTTATGTCCCCGAAGGTTTTGAGAGTGGTGCCGTCGTCTGGGAACCGCAATACAGTCTCGGCACCCTCGAAAACAAAGGGCTTTTCGTTCAGGGGTTCTATCAAGAGATGCGATATTTCTGTGATTGTGTTCTCGAAGGCAAACCGGCTGAGCAAGGATCGCTTGAGTTCGCACTGGAAGTCATGAAAGTCTATGAGGCAGGACTCCGTTCAGAAGGCGAAACCGTTGCTGTTGTGTAAAAAGGAATGTCTTTCATATCGGTCATAAGATGGAGAAAAAACGTGGAATATAGACGATTGGGAAAAAGTGGACTCAAAGTATCCGAAATCTGTTTAGGCACCATGACCTTCGGGCACGGGGCTGACGAGGCAGAGTCAAACAGAATGGTCGACCTCGCTTTCGATGCCGGTGTCAACTTCTTTGATACCGCAAATTCTTATGCCGATGGCGAATCCGAAGTCCTCCTCGGTAAAGCACTCAAGGGTCGGCGACGCGATGCCGTTATCGCAACCAAGTTTTTCAACCCGATGGGCACCAGTCCCAACGACTCCGGAATGTCGCGCGTCCACATTATGCAGGCGATCGACGACAGTCTCAAACGCCTCCAGATGGATTACGTAGATATCTACTATATTCACCACGTTGATTCACAGACACCGTTAGAGGAGATGCTTCGCGCATTGGATGATCTCGTCCAACAAGGCAAAGTCCGTTACACCGCGTGTAGCAACTACCAAGCGTGGCGGTTAGCCGAAGCGTTATGGCTCAGCGATGTCAACAGTTGGGCACGGTTTGCCTGCTATCAACCGCAATACAGCCTCGTTGTGCGGGATATAGAACAAGAAATCGTGCCGCTCTGTGAACTTAAAGGGTTAGGCATAGTCGTATGGAGTCCGTTAGCTGGTGGATTTCTTTCTGGAAAATACAAGCCTGGCGAACGCACACACGGTGGCACTCGATCAGAGGAAGGATGGGCATATCCACAACGCTATTTCGCAGACAACGCCGATGAGACACTACAAGCCCTCTTTGATATTTCTGACGAACTTGGACATAGTCCAGCACAAGTCGCCTTGCGGTGGGTGCTTGAACAACGCGCAATGACTTCCGTGATTGTCGGTGCAAGGCACACTGGACATCTGCGTGATAATCTCGGTGCAGCCGGGTGGCGGCTTGAAGGCGACGCACTCCAAAAACTCAACGAAGTTTCGCATCTACCTGACCGCTATCCTGAAGCGATGGAAAAGAACATGCATGAACGACGCGATAGTGCTGTTGATATGCCCCGGTTGTAGCGACAAAAACAGCGAACTTTTCTCTTATAGGTTTGACTAAATTAACGGAAACATACGTTCTGGGCAACGAAGGTCGGTGCTAAATAGGAGTAAAGGACGATCTCACACCTTATTATCAGAGGAGAGTGATCTATGATGGGAAAGTGGAAAATTATTACAATTGCTGGCGCAATCGTACTCGTCGTGGCAATCGCGGTTGTTGTCGGACGCATCGTGTTTGCAACCAAAGATGACGCGAATGGTGCCAACACAGCGGCAATAAAGACGGCAACCGTTGAACGCAGCAACATTGCTGTCACGATTGAAGCAACAGGTACAATCAAGCCGTTGAATATTGTTGAAGTCAGTTCCAAAGCAAGCGGAAAGATTCTGGAACTCAAAGTTGACGCAGGTGATTACGTTCAGAAGGACGATATCATCGCTGTGGTTGAAACGACCTACGTCCAGATCAGTTTGGAACAAGCACAAGCCGACTTACAATCTGCCGAAGCCCGCTTGCAACAGGCGGAAATCGACATCCAACTCCAGAGGGAACAGTCCGATATCCAGATCCGGCAGTCACAGGAGTCTCTCGCTGAAGCCCAACAACGGCTCATCCAGCTCAAGGAAGATATCCGTCTTGAGAAAATAGCTAACAAACGCGGTGTCATGGATGCTGAAAATAGCCTCAACATCGCCAAAATTCGGTATAAATTGCTCACTTCCGATGAGGTCCGAGACGAAAATAAGCGGCGTGCCCAAGCCTCTTTGGAACAAGACAAGGCAAATTTAGATCTGGTAACTGCAGAGCATGAACGTAATAAGAAACTTTACGAGAAAGAACTCATTTCACAGGCTGCGTTAGAGTCTTCACAGGCGCAACTTAAATCGGCGCAGGCGCGGCATCGGTCTGCTGAAGAAAATCTGAACTTGGTAGAGAATCCCGCTACTGAAGCAGAACTTGAATTGGGAAAAGCAGATATCAAAAAGGCGGAATTCAACCGTGAACTTGCCAACGAACGCGTTGAGGCTGAAGCCTCGCGAGATATGGATGTTGAACTTCAGCAACAACGAATCGTACAGGCTGAAGAGTCATTGAAACTTGCACAAGCGAATCGGAAACAAATTACCCGAAAGGAACGCGATATTGAGACCGCACGTTTAGCAGTCAAACGCAGTCAAACGCAGCTTGAACTCCGTCAAATTGAGTACGATGATACAGTTATCAAGGCACCTATCTCCGGAACGATTCTTGAAAAACTGGTTGAAGAAGGACAGGTGATCACTTCGCGCCTCTCCTCACTCTCCTCGACTGAAGGGCAGGCGATCGTTACTATGGCAGACCTTGATACTGTCTATGTCGTAACTGAGGTCGATGAAACCGACATCGGTAAAGTCCAAATCGGACAACCTGTGACAATTACTGTCGAAGCCTATCCCGATACGCCCTTTCAGGGTGAAGTCTTGAAGATTGCACCCCAGGGACGAGCGATTCAGAATGTGACAACCTTTGAAGTGACATCCGAGTTGAAAAATGTGGAAGCTGCCGGACCACGCCAGGGAATGATGCGAGGCGCAGAAGGGCGACGAGGCGGCGGTGCCCGACCAGATATGACAAATCTAACGGACGAACAGCGTGAGCGTTTCCGAGCAATGCGCCAACAACGTCAAGCAGAAGGTGGTGAGGCTGATGGAGTCCCATCAAGACCCACGCCGCAAGAACCTCTTGCACAACAACCCGCACAGCAACCCGAAGAATCTGACGAAGCCGAGGCGAAAGCGGAAACTGATGACGATGATTGGGGCGGACTGTTCGGCGGCTTCTTTGAGGAAGCACCGGCAGAAGAACCACCGACCCAGACGCAACCCGCAGAGACTGAAGAGACGAAGATGCCGTTTCTCAAACCCGGTATGAACGCTACTGTCCAAATCTCGGCTGTTAACAAAATAGACATCCTTACCGTACCAATCGAAGCCGTTCTTGATATGCGGGGCAGGAAAATGGTTAGAATCGTCGGAGCAGAAGGACAACCCGGGCGGCCTCAGCCTGTCGTGACGGGTGTTAACAGTTATGACAAGATTGAAATCATCTCAGGACTCGCAGAGGGAGATATCATCGCAATCGGGGGCTTTGAGCGTGGCGGTGGTGGTGGCAATGAAAATTGGCGACGTATGATGCAGAACCCTGCCTCTACAATGCGCCGAATGACCGGGGGCGGTCGTGGGCGATAGACACTTATTACTTGATCTTAGGTTTTTAAAAGGCGACAACACATAGGAGAGAGTGCTATGGGTATCCTTGAAAGTTTTGCAAACGCATTCAGTGCCTTATTGGCGAACAAACTTCGATCCCTGTTGACGATGTTAGGTGTAATCATCGGGGTCGGTGCAATTATAACCACTACCTCAATCGGTGAAGGTGCGAAGGCAGATGTCACCGAACGGATTCAGACATTAGGCGCGAACATTCTCGCCGTCCGCCCTGGACAGAGTAGGTTTCGCGGACGAGGCTCCGCGGATGCTCGTAGAAGTCTCACTGTCAAAGATATGGAAGCGTTAGAGGAACGCGGACAGAATTTTGGTTATGTCACCCCTGAGGTGAGCAGCCGCGCACAAGTGAAGTTCCGCAATAAAAATACGAACACAACTATTGTTGGTACCTCTCCAGCGTACCTCGTCACAGCGAATTTTACCGTTGAGAAAGGACGATTTTTTACAGAGGGCGAAATCCGATACCGGGACCGCGTGTGTGTGCTCGGTAAAACCGTTGTTGATGATCTCTTTGAAACCGTAGAACCCGTCGGCCAAACTGTCAAAATTAAAAATGTCGGTTTCCATGTCGTAGGCGTTATGAAAGAGAAAGGCGCGAGCGGATGGCGAAACCCTGATGACCAAGTTTTTATCCCTTATTCAACTGCTATGAAGCGCGTTTTCGGGGAGGATTATCTCTCAAGTATCAGTATACAGGCAAATGACGGTAAACTCCTTGAAGCAGCTGAAACCGAGGTGACAGAGTTGCTCCGTAAGGAACACAAAATTGCCCCAAATAAAGATCCTGATTTTCACGTCCGGAACCAGGCAGAATTCATGGAAACGCTTGAAGAATCAAACCAAACCTTTACCAACCTGATTTTAGGAATTGCTGTCGTATCGTTAGTCGTCGGGGGCATTGGTATTATGAACATTATGCTCGTTTCTGTAACGGAGCGGACGAAAGAGATTGGGCTCAGAAAAGCCGTTGGCGCACAACGCTCCGATATCCTCGCGCAGTTCCTCGTTGAATCCACAAGCCTCGCACTCATAGGAGGCATCGTTGGTATTGGTGTCGGTATAGGCGGCGCGGAACTGGTCACATCGTTCTGGGAGTGGCGAACCCTGGTTTCGCCGGTGTACGGCATACTTTCCTTTGTTGTTAGCGCGTTGGTGGGCATCTTTTTTGGCGCGTATCCGGCGTGGAAAGCCGCTAAACTTCATCCGATTGATGCACTCAGACACGAATAAAATATCGGGCGGTTTGTGCAGCGCATATCTTCACCAAGAATGTAGGTTGGGTCGAACTGTGAGTGAAACCCAACCCCGAAATTTTCGTAAGTCTATATAGACCCAGTTAAATTGGCAGCAGACCCAACTCCGAAATGTTCATAAGTCCTGAAGGAATCACTATGGAAAAAATAGCAGTTATTGCAGGTGTCGGTCCCGGTTTAGGGGCTGCACTCGCCCGTAAATTTGTAGAAGAAGGGTGTAACGTAGCACTCCTGTCGCGCTCATCTGCCTACATTAAAAACCTATCCACGCGATTGGCAAAATCCGGACGCACAGCCATCCCGATCCCGACAGATATTACCGAACCTGAGCAGGTAGATCAAAGTTTTGATCGTATTCGAGAAGAACTCGGCGACCCCGACATCTTGGTGAATCATGCTGGAAACGCAGCCTGGGGAAGTTTCGCTGACCTCACGCCAGAGGCATTTGAGGGCGCATGGCGCGTCTGCACTCTCGGCGGGTTCCTCTGTTCAAAGCAGGTCGTGCCGGGGATGCTAAAAAAAGGTGGCGGGAATATACTCTTTACAGGGGCAACCTCCGCTGTTCGCGGTAGAGCAGGGGCATTGGCATTCAGCAGTGCCAAGTATGCGACGCGAGGTTTAGCATCGGCACTCGCCCGCGAGGTCGGTCCGCACGGCATCCATGTCGCCCATGTTATTATCGACGGTGTTATTGATACACCGGGTGTGCGACAACGCTATAAACTCAGTGAAAATGAACCGCTTCTCGAACCCGATGCAATCGCGGACACCTATTGGGCATTAGTGCAGCAAGAGAGAAGCGCGTGGACGTTTGAGGTCGATGTCCGTCCCCATAACGAAGAATTCTTTACCTAACGTGAGTTTGATAAATACTTAAGGCAGACATATTTCCTCTTAAAGTCCCCCTGATAAGGGGGA
>VXXH01000257.1:7187-15854 GCA_009835515.1 Candidatus Poribacteria bacterium | reverse complement strand
CCGTTAGCAAAACAGATGGAACACCCGAAACTTTATTGTGTTGCTGATTGGCCCGAACACAGACCAATCCTTGATAATATTGATGATGGCTTACTCGACTACGATGCATTCGCGGAAGAACACAATCAGGAGTACCTTCTACCGAGCATCTCTTCAAACGATGAAAAAATTCGGCAGGGGGCAGATGGAACACTCTGGGTTGAACGTGTCGGATACGAACCGCTGATTGACATGTATATCCGGATTAACGAGCCTGAAAAGCTCCGCGCCGACCATCAAGGCTATCTGCGTACCGCACGCGTTGGACTCAAAGACAAATACCCGGGTGCCAATTGGGTTGGACATTGGTGGTATGTGCATAATCTTAAGAATTTTGTGAATCTAACGCGTATCACGGAGTCCACCGATGATCGCATTCTGCTAATTATCGGTGCTGGACATGTCTATCTGATTCAGCAGTTCCTTGAGGATTCGGGAGATTACATCGTCGAAAGCCCGTTGGAATACTTAAGCCCCGCAGCAACCAATTGATAAACCCCAAATTTGCGACAGCATAAGCAGACGTAAAACAGGAATGCCCTGAGACATCGAGACCTTGAAACGAAGGCAGTGTCTCAGTGTAGAACGGAGAAACACGCACATGAAACCGACAGTCATGATTCTCGGCACTTATCACATGGCAAATCCAGGGGCGGACGCTGTTAACTTTGAGGCGGATGAGGTCTTGGTTCCTAAAAGACAGCGCGAACTACAACAACTCGTTGAACAGCTCGCTCGATTTAATCCGACCAAGATAGCCATTGAGATGGATACCAGCCTCGACGCTAAATTCGAGGAACAGTACCAAGACTACCTGAACGGACGCTATCAACTTGAACGAGATGAATTCTATCAGGTCAGTTTTCCACTGGCGAAAAAGATGCTACACCCCAAGGTATACTGTGTCGATTGGTTTGGGAGAGAAAGCGAGGAAAAAACAGTGGATCTTGAAGATTTCGCAAAGGCTCACAATCAAAGCGAATTACTGGAAAAATTCGACACGATGCTTCAAGACATGGTACGAGAACCCTTCACTACTCTCCGTGAACTTCAAAAAAATGGAAGTGTTATAGAGATATTCCACTATCTTAATCAGGAAGAAACCGCTCGTACTATGCATAAGATTAACAATATTCCACCACTTATAGCAGCGCAAATCGGTGTAGGAGACCAATATGTCGGACTGGATTGGTTGTTGAGATGGTACGAAAGAAACCTTAAAATCTTTGTCAACTTGACGCGTATCACCGAATCTGCCGACGATCGCATTCTGTTGATTATTGGTGCTGGACACGTCTTCCTCGTCCAACAGTTCCTTGAAGATTCAGGAGATTACATCATCGAAAGTCCGCTCAAATACTTGGATGGCGAGGGGATGTAGACTTCTTACCCTGTTATCCAGAGGAGCTGTAATCACAAATCGTTCTTACCGATAAAGGTGATGAGGCATGTTAATGCATACGCTTTGGCTTGTTATCCAGCGAGAATTCGTCTCAAATGTGTTAACCTCCCGATTTATGATTGGGCTTATCGTCTGTCTGCTCTCAACAGCTGTTGCTGTTTTCGTCCAAGTGGATGATTACGAAAAACGTTTAACAGGGTATAACGCTGCCATCCGAGAAGCAAAAGCGGAAGCGCAAGAATGGAATCTCTATTACAACATTAAACCGAGAACACACAGGAAACCGAATCCTTTAGGTATCTTTAACGTAGGGGCGGAGAACTTCGGCGCAAATACGGTCACCATTGAACTGGCTAAGCCTGTCTTTGAACTCACCTTCCCTATAATGGGTGAACCAGCGGAGAAACGGGGTGCAGACAATTCTTTCCTGTCAATGTTCCTAACCATTGATGTGGTTTTTATCTTCAAAATCATACTTAGTGCCTTAGCGATTCTATTTGCCTTCAATACAATTTCAGGAGAGAGAGAAGACGGCACATTGAAACTCGTGTTATCCAATGCGATACCAAGAGATATGATAGTGCTGGGAAAATACCTCGGCGGGATGTTATCGCTGTTTCCTATTGTTTTGATAAGTTTAATCGTGGCACTGGTCATCGCGCTTTCTTCCCGTGTGACTGCTTTTGATGGGAACGATATTTCACATATTGTGCTGATATTTGCCGTCTCGCTGTTGTACGTGTCAACATGGTATCTTTTAGGATTGCTTCTATCAATTTGGACAAAGTCGCCTGCGACAACTTTAATCCTTTCGATGGTTATTTGGGTGATGCTAACAATCGTTCATTCAAATATGGCGACGATTGTTGTCGAGAAATTTCCACCCTATCAGTCCAAGCCTGAGGCAAAGTTTGTCCGTTCCGCTGGCGATGTGTGGGATCAGTTCAGAAAAGAACGGGATACTTACATCAAACGGAGGGGTTACGAAAACCTGCAGGATTCAATTTCTTGGGAACCTGGGGCGGATTCAGAAAGAACTAATCGCTTTGTTACGTTTTTTTCGTACGGGATGCATAACTTACATTTATTAGAAGGTTACATTATCAGGGATGTTGACAAAGCGGATACCTCTATCTTTCAAGAGATTTTAGGCTATCAGGAACCGCTTCGGATTGCGTATGCGGATAAAGTGGAGGAAGTTCTCAATAAACCTGCGGAGCAACGAGAGAGGAATGCCAAGTTCGCAGATGCTCTTTCTCGTATCTCCTTTGCGGATGTATATCACTTTGCTATCGGAGCAATAGCGGGGACAGACCGACAGAGTTATAACAATTTTATTCAGGACTCCAGAGCCTATAAGCGTAAAATCGTTGAATATTTGAAAGATGAAAAGGCGTTTACTTCTCGGGCGTGGTTTTCTAATGATCAAGGTCCCGCTGATCTAACATATTTGCCTGTTTTCCAGGACCGGCGGCTTTCACTTTCCGACAGTTTATCCCGCGCCTACATAGATATTTTGATATTATTAGCATGGAATGTCGTTTTATTCATGGCAGCTTATGTGTCCTTTCTACGATATGATTTAGGTTAAGACGAGGAATCAAGACAGATGATTTGGCAGATAGCATTCAAAGAGATATACCACAATCTCACAACCCTGCGATTCGCTTTGATAATAATTATACTACCCCTCCTGTTTGTGGCAAACTCGCTAATATACAGTTTGGGTGGTTACAGTTATACCGCGCAAGTTAACACCTATAACCAACAAGTTGCGCAAAATAGGGATCACATCGAAGATTTCGCGAATAAAGGGCTGGCGGAATTGGCACTGATAGGACCTGGAGAGATTCCGAAGCGTCCTAACCGGTTGACTTTCTGTGCCGATGGAGCGGATAAATTTGTACCGCGCGCTGTCACAATGCAGAATGTCGGAATGCTCAGCCGAGCCGGTTATGATGAATTGGTTGAAGGTTACCAGTGGAGACCTCCATGGATATTAGAGTATCCCTTGCAGAATAAGGGTGGTAACGTGATACAACGCATCAAAATCGACTGGGTCTTCATCGGTATTTTGATGAGTTTCTTTGCGATCTTGCTTACTTTCGATGCTATTGCCGGAGAACGAGCGCGTGGCACGCTGAGCCTTATGATGTCGAATGCAGTATCACGTGGACAGGTGTTGTTGGGAAAATATCTCGGTGCTTTTGTGACAGTCTTTCTACCCCTTATCATAAGTATCCTAATAAATCTACTCACCATCTATTTCTTGGGAAATATTCCCTTTGCGTCTGAACATTGGCTACGTATTTTGGGGATGGTGGGGTTATTTGCATTGCTCGTTTCCATTTTTATCTTTCTCGGGCTTTTTTTCTCCAGTCGTGTCTCAAACGCCATTACAAGCTTAGTATGGCTCTTGCTCACTTGGGTTTTTTTGGCGTTTATTTTTCCAAGTCTACTCGGAACTTTTGTGGGTAATCTGAATCCGATTCCATCCGTTGACGAAGTTTTGAGGCAGAAACATGCACAATTAGGACAGTTGTATGCTGAATACGACCCCTTTAATAACGCCGAAGATATTCTGCCTAAGTTAAGCAAGGCAGCATCTGCCGAAAATCCCAAAGCCACGCGCCTTTGGGCAGATTTCCTTGCCAAAGAAGTAGAGACGAAAACTCGGTTTTCAGATGGGCACATCGACCAGCAATTTAAGCAAGTACAACTCGCCCGCGACCTCACCCAAATCTCTCCGATAGCGACTTTCCAATATGCGATGGAAGGGCTGGCGAACACAAGTATCGTGAGTTATATGAATTTTGTCAAACAAGCGCGTCGTTATCGGCAGACGTTCATAGACTTCATTAAAGCGGAAGATCAGGATGATCCAGAAAGCCTACATATCTATCCTGTAAGGGAGGGGTTATCTCAGAAACCGGTGAATTTGGACGCTGTGCCGGTTTTTGAGGAACAGATCTCTTACCGCAGCGTGTTATCCCAAGTCGGTTTGTTGGTGCTGTTTAATCTGCTATTCTTTATTATCGCACAGATTTCTTTTATGAAAAGCGATTTGAAGTAGATATGACGTAAGGCTCCTATATCGGAGGTAGACAAAAAACCATGTCGGACAAAGTAAAACTAACCCGTCCTTCATTTCGAGACTTACTCTGGCTGTTCGCACGAGTGTTGAAAGCATCGCCTTTTATCGCTACAGTGTGGATAATTCTTGTCCTCATCAACGCAGGTGCCGGCGCAGCCCAGCTCCTCGTGCTACGAGAAACCGTTAACACCCTCGTCGATGCAGACCTTATAAACAGTGCTATCCCATGGCTGGCTGTGCTCTGTTTCCTCTTTTTCATAGAGCAGGCGATTTCGACACTCCTCCCACTTCTGCGCGAACAACTCCGCATTAGGGCGGGTTTTACTTTGCAGCGTGCTGCCTTACAAAAGACAGGCAAACTGCCACTGGAAGCGTTTGACGACGAAGAATCGCATGACCTCATCAATCGCGTCCTTGCCAGAGGGGATTCGAGCGTTGTCCAATTGATGCAGAATGGTCTGAGCCTTATTGAATTTATCCCAGTCCTACTCACCAGTACCGTTGTTTTAGGACTGATTTCAATATGGATCCCCGCCATCATCATCAGCGGCGCGATATTGCTGCGAGTTTTTGAAATTCGGATGGGGGCGCGCGTACGCCACTTTGAGGTGGAAAATACACGCAACAAACGACTCGCGGATTACTACGCCCAACTTCTAACAAGACGACGCAGTGCCCCCGAAATCCGTTTATGGTCCATCGGCGAAACCCTTCTCCACCGCTGGCGGACGATCCTCGCCCAATATCTTCGGGAACGCTTGCGTATCGACTTTCAAAATGCCTCCCAAGGTATCTTCCAAGTGTTTATTTTCGTAGCCATCATCGCTGGGGCATTACTCGTTACATCCCTTTCGCAGGGAAGGACCGAAGCCGGACTCGCCGCTTTGGTGCTAACCGCACTTCGGAATATCACTGCCGGTATGAATTCCATGCAGCATTTCATCATTGGTTTTGTCCAACACGCTGGTTACGGAGAAGACCTTCGCGATCTGTTAGGAAGAGACCAAGATGAAGATTCTCCTACAAAACGTACACCCTATCCTCACCCGATACGTGAGGGTATCCGTTTGTATGATGTCGCGTATCGTTACCCGGGGGCAAACACAGACGCGCTCTCCGATATTAACATTGATATTCATCCAGGTGAAATTCTCGCTATAGTCGGTGAAAATGGTGCAGGAAAAACGACTTTAGCGCACATCTTAGCAGGCTTACGTTCTCCAACGACAGGACACGTCACAATAGACGGTATAAATATCGCCACAATCCCATCCGAAGACCTCCGACGCGCTTGCACCGCAGTTTTTCAGCATCCGGCACGCTATCCGGCCACCCTACAAGAAAATTTGGTTTTGGACAGTGCTGATGCCACCGATGCCTACGTTGAGGCGGTCTTAACCCAAGTCGGCTTGCCAGTAGAAAAGTTCCCGCTAAATTCGTTTTTAGGTCCCGAATTCGGGGGTGTAGATTTCTCCGGTGGCGAATGGCAACGCGTCGCTATCGCCCGAAGTCTGACTAAAGAAGGAGGCGAATTTGTCATTTTTGATGAACCCACGGCAGCCCTTGATCCGCTCGCTGAGTTGGAAATTTTTCAACAGTTCGTTGAATTAGTAGAGGGTAAAACTGCCCTGCTCATCGCCCATCGACTCGGACCCACACGGCTTGCCGATCGCGTTGTTGTTTTGGATAACGGGTACATTGCAGAAATCGGAAATCCCGCTGAACTCCTACAGCAAAATCGAAAATACGCTGAAATGTTCGCAGCCCAAAGTGAGTGGTATCAATGAGAAATACAAACACATTACCGCGACGTGCGGTTCTTCGCTTAATCTGGCAATTTATACGGATTTCCCCATTTCCGCTCCTTGTCATCCTTCAGCTCCGTTTGATAAACGCGGGATGTCACGGTTTTTCGCCGCTCATCATCGCCGGATTCACAAACGCGTTAATAAACGCTGAAGGACTCTTTTTATGGATGGGGGTTTATCTCCTGCTAATGATCTTGGAGATATTAACCGATGTTTTCAACGGTGTAACACAGATGTGGTTCTCCAATAAAGCTGTGCTACATTTCCAAGAAGATCTTCTGCGTCAAGCTGGACAGACACCGCTCCTCCATTTTTTGGATGCTGACTTTCACGATAATCTTAGCCGGGCAACCCAAGGTTTCAGTGATCGCGTTGTCAGCTGGTTTCAGAGTGTTTTGGCAAATGTCCATAGTGTTGCAGGCGTGTGCGGACTGTTGGGCGCGGCCCTCATTATAAGTCGTAATATATGGTGTATGATCGCTTTGCTCGTCAGTTCCGCCATTATTCTCTTCACAAGGAAGCCCATTGCGAGACTTGAACTCGAACGAGATCGAGCAGCAGCACGTCCTAACCGAACACAGACAGCGTGGGCAGCTCGACTCTATCAACGGGTCAGCAGCCCAGAGGTGCGTCTCTTTACACTCCAACAGTGGCTACTTTCAAAATGGGAAGACGCATATCATACGCTCGCTACGGTGGAAATAGGATCACTGAAAAGGAAAACCGCTTGGAACGCACTCGCCAACCTCAGTTCTATCCTCGGATATTGCGTGATCGTTTTCATCGCAGCCCGAACCGCACATAGCGGAGACCCTGAAAAAATTGCCGCCGCCGCTGGCTTACAAGGATTTCTCTCATATATGGCACACTCCATGGGAAATCTCGCCGAACAGAGCGGCATCTTACGTGACCTGGCGACGCTGTTCACAACGCAATCCGCGAAAGAGGAAAGCGTTTCTAATACAAGAGAAAAACATCAGCCCACCTCAGAAGCGAGAGAGATGACAGTTGCCATGAACGATCTCTCGTTCCAATACCCGCGCGCAGCGACGCAGACCCTCAAAGAGATTACCGCAAAAATTGCGCCCGGTGAAACCGTCGCGCTCGTCGGGAAAAATGGCGCAGGAAAGACAACACTGGCAAACATATTACTCGGTCTGTACGCACCAGATAGCGGAACACTCACATTTTCACAGAGGGCACAGAACGATACAACTTCTGAAAAACCTACAGCAAGTGCTGTCTTTCAAGACTTCACAAAGTTCCTACTGCCTGTCAGAGACAACGTTGGTTTCGCTGACCTGAATCGCATGCAAGACGACAACTGTATGCGGCACACGCTCGACAGAGCAGGTTCCACTTTCTCAGAAGAACTCGATACTTGGCTCGGACATGAATTCGGTGGACGCGATGTGTCTGGTGGAGAATGGCTGCGCCTCGCCGTTGCGCGTGGACTTTTCCGACAGAGCCAATTCGTTGTGTTCGATGAACCCACTGCTGCCATCGACCCAGTCGCCGAAGTTGAAATGATCCGAGAACTGCTCACCAAAGACGCATCGCGTACCACCCTTGTCATCTCGCATCGGCTTGGAGTCGCCCGCCTCTGCGATAGAATCCTTGTTTTAGATGAAGGGCAACTCGTTGAAGACGGCACACACGAAGAGTTACTTGCCATGGATGGACTATACGCCGAAATGTGGAACGCACAAGCGTCATGGTACGCTTGAAGAGAAATCGATAACATTCCATAGATATCAGCAATTGTCCAGAATCTATCACCCCTTCCACAAACCTTCCCTTTGATAAGAAAAAAGTGCAACTTTTTAGCACCTCATTTGTAGTACGAATCACAAGTTTCCCGCTGTGTTCTTGGGAGCCAATCCTATCTAAAGTATTGTCTCGCTACTCACTTGGCGGATTTCCAAGGACTACTTTACAGTTTGTACTTCCACTCTTTACTTAGAAATATGAGGTAAGCAACTTAGAAATATGAGGTAAGCAATGAAAATAAATTGGTTAATCATTATCACCTTGACACTTACTATGTGTTCTCAACGAATGGCTGTTTCAAATGACACAACAATAAAAAAAGACCTAACCGCTGTAAAAACGGATCAACCGCCCACTATTGACGGTATCCTTGACGACGCTTGCTGGCAAGACGCGCCGCAAGCAACTGGATTCATCGACGAACGCACTGAAAAACTGGCAGAAGCTCAATCTATCGGTCGTCTCGTTTATACAGACAAAGCCATCTACGTTGGACTTTATCTTTATGACGATAAGCCCGATAAAATTGTGGCACGTCAAACCAAAGATCAGAC
>VXXH01000257.1:0-7177 GCA_009835515.1 Candidatus Poribacteria bacterium | reverse complement strand
CGATTCCAAGGTGAAGATTGGGTCTCCTTCAGTCTCGATCCTTTTCACACGCACCAATTTTCCGATAGAAACTTCTTTATGGCAAACGCGCTCGGCACAAAATTCGCGCACCTCGCCACCGGACGCGCCGAAAAAAGCGAATGGATCGGACTCTGGAAAACCGCGGCACAGATTGTAGAGGACGGCTGGATTGTAGAGATGGAAATTCCGTGGCAGATGCTCGATTACCCTGACACAACAAAGCCCGTTCGGATGGGTATTAACATTGACCGCGGGCAGCAGCGGACCGGGGAAAAGTCGTGGTGGTGTAATCTCGGTGTTAACGAATTTCGAGAGAACGATGGACATTGGGTCGATGTTCTACCTCCACCGCGAAAGCGTGAACTCAAGTTGTTACCCTATCTGGTTGGTGGTATCAGTGAAACAGAAACTGACGAGAGAGAATATACTGCCCGCGCAGGCGCGGATCTCCGTTATGAAGTCACGCCGCAACTACGACTCATCGGCACTGCCAACCCCGATTTTGATAATATCGAACAGGCTGTAGAAGGCATTGACTTTTCCTATGGTGAACGCTACGTGCCGGATCGTCGTCCTTTCTTTTCTGAGGGGGGCAATGTCTACAACGTTGGGCAGCTTTTTTACTCGCGGCGGATAGAGGATATGGACGGTGGGCTTAAACTCTTTGGAAAACTGGCGAAGAACACTTCAGTCGGCACCTTAGGTACGTACCATAAAAACAACCAGAACTTTATCCTTAGCGCGTCGCAATCCCTTACAGCGACATCTAAAATCAGTGCTGCGTTCTTATCACATCACAAACAGGGTAATTCCTCGAACAATGTAGGCTCTGTATCAGGTAATGCGCGACACGGAAGATTTTCAGTATTCGGTGATCTCACCCAAAGTTGGGCGGATGCGTCAGATGGGAGAGACGGGGTCATCGGTTTGAGTTACAACGGTCGTCTTATTCAATCGACTTCAAGAATTTTCTTTACAGATCCAGATTTTGTGAACAATCTTGGTTACCATCCGTTCAAAGGCTACCGAGGCATTAACCTCACCACTATGTTCAAAAACGAGTGGCGTGAAGGGATTGTCCGGAGTCTTACCCTCTTTGCCCATACTGACGCTACTAACACATACCAAGGTGAGGTCTTCAGCCGCGATATTAGGCTCTCCTCACGAATCTTGACTCACAACGACTACTCGCTTTCTGTTTTCTGGAATGGTGGCCGATTTAAAGAATTCTCAGACTCCTTGTTCAGCGTCAGCCTGGGCGTTCGTGCCACGGACCGCTTCAACAACTTCAGTGTCAGTTATGACTGGGGTGAACAGGCAGGTGAGCGGTTTTATAGCGTTAGTGGAAATCTAAATCTGCGTGCCTATGGCTTCACCGCTGGCTTGACTTCCCAAATCCAGTGGCATTTTGAGCGGCGATACCAACAGATTTTAACGCTCACTTATGACTTCAGTCCTGCGCTAAGCCTCGGCAGTCGGTTGATCTGGCAAGTGGAAGGTGTTAATATCTACTTCGCATTGCGCCGCTCAGGTTACGCTGGCACAGACTTTTTCATTATTCTCGGTGATCCAAATGCTTTGGAATTCAAGCGGCGTTTAGTTACTAAGGTGATTCGGGCATTTTAGTTTCTTACGACTTACGCAGTACATCTTGCGCGAATGCCTTTGGGAAAATAAGATGAATCCCAGGAGGCGCGTAGAAAACAATGTAAAAGTGATCTCATTGAATAAATAACGAAACTCGGTTAAAATATTTAGGGCTTACGCAGTTGGTCCGTCAAGGCCGGCTGATGAGCAGATTGAGGGATTTGAAAATCAAAAATCTCACTATGCTAAATTCGCGTAAGTCCTACTTTTTTAAACCGCCTCCCCAAAAATCCTGCTCTTTAGGTTAAAAGCAAATTGAGGACTGTCTATGCACACTAACTTGAGAGATGAAGAACTCATTCAACGCGTACAAGCCGGTGATGAGTCAGCATTTACAGAGCTGATGTCGCGTTACAGTCCTCGCGTCTGGAAAGTGGTTATCTCAAATTCGAGACAACGTCGGGATGCTGAAGAGATACTCATGGACATCTGGCGGGCTGTCTGGGAAAACATCAGTGGACTACGGAGCGTCGGAAGTTTTGGTGCCTGGTTACAGCGCATCGCTTACAACGCTTGCACCCGATACTACGCGTCTGTCCAGCATTCAAGGAGTGAAATTCCGGAGAACCACGCTGACCTCGCTGATCGCATTGATCAGGACGCGGGCGCACGTTTTCGGGAAACAGAACTGTGGAACGATCTAAGAGAAGCAGTATTTCACCTCCCAGACAAAGTGCGTAATGTTGCGATTCTATACTATCTGGAATTGTGGAGTATCAAGGAAATCCACAGCGAACTTGGATTAGCGATAGGCACTATCAAGACTCAATTAAGACAAACACGTGAACTCCTACGCAAGGAATTCGGTGTCGAACTCATAAGAGAGGGAATTATGTCAACTAAACGAGAAGGATCCAAACACACCGGAACCAGAATCAAGGTTATTGGTGTCGGTGGTGCGGGCGGCAACGCTGTCAACCGAATGGTTGAAGTCGGTTTGACGGACATTGAATTTTACGTTGTGAATGTGGATCAGCAAGCACTCGAGAAGTGCGAGGAGGTAATACCGGTACTGATCGGTGTTAACACCACACCCGGGTATTGTGGAGCGAATCCAGAGATAGGGAAAAAGGCAGCTGAGGAAGACAAAGAAAAACTCGGTGCCATCGTTGCAGACGCGGATCTTGTCTTTATCATTGCTGGAATGGGTGGCGGAACGGGAGCAGGCGCTTCGCCTCTGATTGCTTCTCTCGCTCGAGAGCAAGGGGCTTTAACGGTAGGCGTTGTGACGCGTCCGTTCAATTTTGAAGGTCAACGTCGCATCGAAAAAGCAGAACAAGGATTACAAGAGCTTCAAGGAAATGCTGATTCCGTTGTTGTGGTACCGAATCAACGGCTGCTTGACCGGATGGATCGGTCATTAAAAATACGTGAAGCGTTCAGTCTAAGCGATGAAATGCTGCTCCGAGGTGTCGAAAGTATCACAGAATTTCATACCAGTACCATGCGTAGTGCCACTTAAGTTTTTTCGGACTGTGCAAGAAAACAATAGGTCCTTTCACCAACTGTAGGGGCGAGGTTACCTCGCCCCTACAGACTAAACTATGAACTGGGGCTACCCGCAATTTGAAACTTGCTAAAGCACTCGCTTCCCCTTCGCCTATTGACTCTCCACCACTTTGAATGTTAATAAGATTCGTCCTTAGTAATGGAAGGTGCGTTGATGCTCGCGCTCACATAGACCTTATTCAACGCGGTGGCGTATAGCATAGTTTGTTTCAGAAATAGTTTGCCGGCAGCCAAGCAGGTCAACGCGAGTAAAGTGTCTGGAGGGATGAAATGCGTTTCCTTGAGAGCATTTCCGTTGGAATAAAAGCACTTCTGAAAAATAAGCTGCGTTCTTTGTTGACAACACTTGGCATTATTATCGGTATTGCATCTGTACTTGCTATGATTGCTGTTGGTGATGGTGCTAAAGAGATTATTCTTGAGGATATTCAAAAACTCGGTGGACTTAACACCTTCACACTTTACCGCGTTTCTACCAAGTTAGTAGGCGGCCGCCGCGTACCGATTCGGAGCAAAGAACACTTTAACTATGGTGATGTCTTGGCAATTGAAGCAGCGTGTTCATCCGTGAAAGGGGTTACCCTGCGCCTTCCGTCGTACTCGGGTGCGTTGGTGCAAGCCAAAGACGGTTCAAACACACGAGCGGGCTATTACGGCGTGAATGAAGTCTACACTGAATTAATGAAGTGGGACTTACAAGCAGGAAGGTTTATTTCAAGGGATGACGTTAACAATGCCACAAAAGTCGCCGTTCTCGGAATGGATGTGGTGACTGATCTTTTTGGAAACGCATCGCCTATCGGCAAAGAAATAAAAATCGGAAGTGTCAGTAGGCAATACAAACATAAGCGACGAACTGAAAGATTTATTGTCATCGGCACGCTTGTCCCCCGCGGGCGAAGTCTTAAGTTTGGCATGAATTACGATGCGCAGATCTTTATTCCAGTGACGACGATACAACAACGCTTCACTGGCAACGATAGGATCTTGCAGATTGTCGTTCACGCATCCACCGTAGAGGCAGTTCCGAAAGCCATTGAGGAAGTTAAAGCAGTTATCCGCAAACGCCACCGAAACGAAGACGACTTCTTCCGCATCTTTGAGATACATAGTGCGACATCAAGCCTATTGAAGATCAGTACTGTTATAAAGATCGCATTGGGCAGTATTGCTGGGTTTTCACTTCTTGTGGGCGGCATCGGTATCATGAATATGATGTTGGTTGCCGTAGGGGAGCGCACACGCGAAATCGGCTTGTGTAAGGCACTCGGTGCCAAAAAATCTGATATCCTGCTCCAATTTTTAAGTGAGTCTGTTAGTTTGTGTAGTATCGGTGGATTGCTCGGCGTTGGACTGGGTGTCTTCGCGGGTAAGGGAATGGCGCATCTTGCCGTGAGAATAGTGAAAATCGTTCCCGTGTGGCCTGCGATATTCTCGCCTCAGTGGATATTGATATCGGTTTCCTTCTCCGCAGTGCTTGGCATCTGCTTTGGACTGTACCCTGCCGTAAAAGCCATGCAGTTGTCACCGATTGAGGCACTGCGTGCGGAGTAAACTAAAGACAAAAAAACTAAACCATCTTTACCTCTGCGCCGCTGCATTGAAAGCATCACGGAATTTCATGCCAGCATCATGCATAGGACTGCTTAGTTTTCTCATTCGGTGTGGGAAAAATACGCTTTCACTATCTTTTTTAGAGTGTGCGTCTCTATAAGGGTAAGTGCCACACGGCAGTGGCAAACGATGAAGATTAAGAAACCACTTCTTAATCTTCATCAAATTGTAGCGTTTACACCTATAAAATACTCACATGCGGAGGAACTAATTAATGAGATTGTCGAAATTTACGACAGCAGAGAATTACGTTGCGCACAGAGACACTACAAATAGACGAACAAAACAGAAAACTTATCCGATACTGTTGCTCGTTGTACTGTCATTTACCTTAATCACAAACTTAAATACTTGGGCAGAAGAAAACATACAGACTGTTAAGAAAGAACTCCTGGCAGTCAAGACCGAACAGCCACCCACCGTTGACGGTGCCCTTGACGATGCCTGCTGGCAAGACGCGCCGCAAGCGACCGGTTTCATTGATGAACGCACAGGAGAACTGTCGAAAAGTCAATCTGTTGGTCGTCTCGTTTATACAGATAAAGCCATCTATCTCGGTGTTTATCTCTATGACGATATGCCCGATAAAATTGTCGCCCGCCAAACCAAAGACCAAACCCGATTTCAAGGTGAAGACTGGATGTCCTTCAGTCTGGATCCGTTCCACACGCACCAATTTTCCGATAGAAACTTCTTTATGGCGAACGCGCTCGGCACGAAATACGCACATCTCGCCACCGGACGCGCCGAAAAAAGCGAATGGATCGGATTATGGAAGGCTGCTGCACAAGTTGTAGATGACGGTTGGATCGTAGAGATGGAAATCCCGTGGCAGATGCTCGATTATCCCGATACAAAAGAACCAATTCGAATGGGCATTAACATTGATAGAGGGCAGCAGCGAACCGGGGCACGTACATGGTGGTCCAACTTGGGTGTCAACGAATTTAATGAGAACGATGGACACTGGGTTAATGTCCTACCGCCGCCGCGACAACGTGAGTTGAAGTTTCTACCTTATCTGATCGGTGGTATCAGCGAAACGGAGGATTCTGTAGGAGCGACCTCCCGGTCGCGAAGGGAATATACTGCTCGCGCAGGAGCCGATATCCGCTATGAGGTTACGCCGCAACTACGGCTCATCGGGACAGCCAACCCCGACTTTGATAATATTGAACAGGCTGTGGAAGGTATTGATTTCTCTTACGGTGAACGCTATGTGCCAGATCGCCGTCCTTTCTTTTCCGAGGGTGGCAACGTCTATAACGTTGGGCAGCTTTTCCACTCACGGCGGATAGAGGATATGGACGGTGGGCTTAAACTCTTTGGGAAACTGGGGAAAAACACATCAGTTGGCACCTTAGGTACGTACCATAAAAACAACCAGAACTTTATCCTGAGTGCCTCCCAATCCCTGACAGCGACATCTAAAATCAGTGCTGCATTCTTGTCACATCACAAACGGGATAATCCGTTGAACAATGTTGGTCATATATCGGGTAATGCCAGACGTGGTAGGTTGACAATTTTCAGTGATCTTACCCAAACCTGGGCGGACGAATCGGATGGTAGGGAAGGGACTATCGGTTTACGGTACGCCGGTCCCCTCGTTCAATCATACTCCTATGCCTTTTTTAGGGATCCGGATTTCGTCAATCATCTCGGTTATCATCCTTTTACAGGATATCGAGGTTTCACCTTAGGTGGTGGTATTAAAAACGAGTGGCGCGAGGGGATTGTTCGTAGTATTACCCTCTTTGCCCATTCTGAGGCTTCTAACACCTATGAAGGTGACGTTTTCCGCCGTAATCTCAGACTGTTCACACAACTCTTGACACACAGTGATTACGCAGTTTCTGCTTCCTGGTCCGGCGGTAGATTTGCGGAATTCACAGATTCTCTGTTTGGTGTCAGTTTAGGAATCCGTGCCTCGGATCGTTTTAACAATGTCAGTGTTGACTATGATTGGGGTGAACAAGCAGGTGAACCAATTTATCGCATTAGTGGAAATCTAAATCTGCGTGCTTACGGTTTCACTGCTGGCTTGACTTCCCAAATCCAGTGGCATTTCGAGCGGCGATACCAACAGATCTTAACGCTTACTTACGATTTCAGTCCGGCACTAAGCCTCGGCAGTCGTTTAATCTGGCAAGTAGAAGACATCAATATCTACTTTGCATTGCGCCGTTCTGGATATGCTGGCACTGATTTCTTTATCATCCTCGGCGATCCAAACGCCCAAGAATTCAAACAGCGTTTAGTCGCTAAGGTGATCCGGGCATTTTAGATACCTTAGTATTTCCACCGAAAAATCTTCCAGAGGAGCGTTTTGTGAACGCTCCTGACGCATAAAAGGCGCGGTTTTTCTTGCTTGCCGAGATAATCG
>VXXH01000359.1 GCA_009835515.1 Candidatus Poribacteria bacterium | reverse complement strand
GTATAATTACGTAAGAATAATGTCTGGGGATTACTCCCTATTTGGTTGGTGCTATGTATGGAAACGCAAAAGTACATTTATTGGCAGGATGAAAACATGTTCCTTGGCTACCTTGAGGCATACCCCGATTATTGGACGCAAGGTGAGACATTAGCAGCACTTGAGGAAAACCTTCTTGACCTTTATACTGAACTCACGAGCGGCACTATTCCATGTGTCCGAAAGGTTGCAGAATTGCAGATTGCATGAAAAGACGAGACGTAATTCGTGAGTTGAAGAAGATGAAGTGTGTGCTCATTCGTCATGGCGCGAAACATGATTGGTATCAGAATCCAAATACGCGCGTTTCTCAACCAGTTCCGCGCCATAGAGAAATTAAAGACCCCTTGGCGAAGCATATCCTCAAAATGCTTAAGAACTAAACTTATAACGGATAGCTGCCTAACGGATGCGATACCGCTCAACGGCATCTATATCAAGACTGATACCCAATCCGGGTGCGTCTGTTAGGTTGATTGCACCGTTAGACAAGTCCATACTACCACCAGAGAGATCATCAATACGGATGTGCGGGAGTTCGTCAATCGGCATCGTGCAGTTCGGTATTGTACATGCCATGTGTGCAGCGAAGGTCGAGGCGACACATGAACCGAAAGCGAAGATCTGCACCCAGATCGGCAAATCCGCGGCTTCAGCAACGGCGGCACTCTTCCGCAGTCCAGCGACGTTCCCCGCTGTATTGATGGCATCCACTGCATCTGCACGGATGTTCTTTAAAATCTCTTGCCCGCCCCCGATATGCCTTGCCACTGGCACTTCCACCTTCTCCCGCATCTGGCGATACCAAGATAAATCCTCAAATCGGATCGGGTCTTCGTAGACTTCGATGTTATACGGGAGCAATTCCTCCGCGAGCCGGAGGCCGGTCTCCAAGTCTCCGAATTCTGTATTCGGATCGACGCGAATCTGAAAATCCGGTCCGCACGCTTCTTGCGTTAAGCGCGCCGTTTCGACGATAGTTGCCTTACGCGCTTTGAGCTTGTGTACCCGAAACCCAAGGTCTGCGGCGCGTTCTGCTTCTGCCGCTGTCGCTTCCGGCGGCATCGGTGGCGACCAGTAAGCGAGTTCGACGCTATCCCTATGCTTCTCGCCGATTAACTTATGCGCCGGTACCCCCAACGCTTGTCCTGCCAAGTCATAAAAAGCACTTTGAAAGGTAAACGACTCGGACGAAAGGTCAATATCCCACAGATTTTTGCCAACGTACCTTTCAGCGATTGCGTCGGCTTGATCCGTAATATCGCTGTGCAGAGAATTACTTTCACCCAACCCTGTTAGACCTTCATCTGTGTGTACCCAGACCAAGGTCGTTGGATATTCCATGCCCGAGTGTTCTTGTATCGCTGGAAGGAAAGGGATGGAGACGGTCCGATATTCAAAGCCTGTGATTTTCATGGGTGCTCCTCCTTGGAATTCGGTCATAAAATCTACCGTATACCTTTCGGTGTCAGCTGACTATTATATCACAAAATTCTCTAACGCTTCACTGAAAATTGAATGCCCCTGTGCGATGCCTCAATTCGGCTGATGATAACTGCAACGTGTCCGTTCAATCGACTTTGCCGTGCTATATCTGGCAATTCCTCACGGAAGGTCTGCCACAGCTGCCCACCCCGATTTTTAGCAAGTAGACAGGTTAGCAGCACAAGATCATCGCCGTAAATATCGTGTGCTGAGAGTGCTGCTTGTAGTGCCTTATCGTTCCTGCCAGACGGTTTAAGCAAGCCTTCAGCGATCAGACGCGCTGTTTTCATGTTCATATAAGCGTTTTTATCCATTTTCATCAACAGCGACTTCGCCAGATCTTTGTCTGCATCCCCTTGACCCGCCAGTACAGCATACAATGTGCTGAGATAGGCGGACAAGTTATCTTGCAGCTTCGGCAGTTTGATCTTGGTTACCTTCGAGAGAACACGTTCAGAGAGTGCTGTCAGTTCCACATCGGTTGGAACTGCTTGGGCTGCCGTGCGAATACACCAGGCAGAACGGACGGCAATGTACTGGTTGCCTCCGGTGAGGATTGCTTCAAGTCGCGGATCTTCCCAAGCCTTTTGGAGTGACGTGAGTGCCTCTTTGTTAACTTTACCATCGATCGCGCCTGCCAAAAGTCTCCAAGACGGTACGACCAAAGACTTTCTTAAAAATTCCGGATGCACAGAAGTTCTCTCTACTTCGGAGAGTATGCCAGTTGCTTGAGGGCTTGCATCTACCTGCAACGCCTCAACAGCTGAACTTCTATCGACAACACTATACTGTGCGGTTGGCGCAGCAGAGGTTATCGGGGCACTACTTCTTGCCAATCGCTTCATGCCGGAAGCGGGAACCCTTGCGCGCTGATTGTAGAATCCTTGGTAATCAGTGCCTTCTGGCAATGGGACAGGCACCACAACCTGCCGAGGTGCTTTCGCTTCTTGGTCTATCGGTTGCATGTCATTCTCATCTACAGCGACGAAACTCGTGTATTGGGTCATCAACCGATGGGTGAGTGCAATGTTCGTGATTTCCTCAATAATTTCTGGGGCATCATCAGCATGTAGCTGCGCAGAAATGTCTTCGATTTTCTTGCGCGCCCACACTTTTGACAAAACATCGTGTGCCGGTTGCGCGTCGGGCAGCGTCACATGTAGCTTATATTTCAGCGGTTTCCCCTCTGCGCTGCCGGAGAGTTCAATTTTTTTACTGCCTCCTGCCCCATAACGTCCAAACATGATGACAGGGCGGCCCGCCCAAAGTTCAGGAATGCGACGCGGGTAGGCCTCGTAGACAGAGAGTCCGTTCCAATCAATCTGGATTTTAGCGAGTTGTGCACGATGGATGCGCTCGGCGATCTGCGCGACAAGGGGGCCGGGGTCGGTGTTAAGTTCTATCATGTCTGCCACCCCGCCGCCGTGTTTTGCCACACCGTCAATCAGATAACGGTTCGGCGATGTGCCGATACCGATAGCCGAAAAACGGATCTGATCCCCTGCCCGTCTGTCAATTTCAGCGATGATTTCCGCTTCGTTGCCGATGTAGCCATCGGTGAGCATGACGACGATGCGGACGCGTTCTTGGTCAACAGGTTCGTTGAGTACCAGCTTAATGGCGTTGAGCATCTCCGTCCCACCGCCGCCCCGTATCTGTTGTGTGAAATTAAGGGCGTGTTCAATGTTTGCTTGCGTCGCTGGCACCGATTTTTCAAAAAGTTTATCTGCGTGGCTTGAAAAAGTGATGACTTGCAGGGTGTCGTTCGGTTTCGTGCGTCGGAGGAAATGGTGCATCGTCTCTTTCACTTTTTCGGTCGGTTCTCCGCGCATTGAACCTGAGATGTCAACAAGGAAAACAATTTCTCGGGGCGGTGCTTCGGCAAGTGCCGCATCAAGTTTGGGTTGGATCATAAGCATGAAGTAGCCTTGTTCGGGTTCATCGGAGTGCGCTAAAACTGCCATCTCCGGCTTTTCGCCGACAACGGCGTATTTCATCACAAAATCCTTGTTCGGTATCGAATCAGCGGGTGACAGCACTGCCGTCGCACCTGACGCGTCAACACGATCCACCTCTGCCGTGTGGTTAACAATCTGAATATCTTGAATCGGCACACCCGCATCAAGTGCTACCGCGAGGCTGATGTCGTGGGCAGTGCGGTAACCCGGCTTGAGCACCGGCGGGGTAATGCGTGAAGCATCCGGCACACGATCTGTGTCTGGTGCTACGCCTGTTCCTGACGGGTCAGCACCGTCCGGCGGAGCGTCCAAAGGTGTTTCGGTTTTGCCAACTTTTCCCTGTAATTCATCTGGTAAATCAGGCATTTTGGAGATCGGAATGCCGGGAATATATCGCGGACCTACCACCATTGGGAAGTGGAATTCATAAGTGCCCATATCGTAATCAAGCACATCAACGTAAGAGATTTCGATGCGAACTTCATCGTTTGGCTGGATGTTACCCACCGACTGTGTAAAGATATTGGGACGTTCTTGTTCCAACAGACTCGCTGTCTTTCCCTGTCGGATCGCTTCTTGGTAGAGGGCTTTCGCTTCAGCACGGCGTTTAATTAATCCGACAACCCGACGTTCCCCGACGGTCATCGTCATATCGTCTATCGCTGCAGTATGTGGGAGCGGAAAGACGTAGACGGCTTCAATTTTTTCGTCGTAGGGGTTGTGGAAGGTTTGGGTTACGGTGACGCGGGCAATGAAACCTGCGATATTTGCTTTTACATCGGTGTGTTTTAGTGGGCATTCGACAATCTGTTCGTCAACTTCAACGCGTAATGCCCCTTGCGTGATCTCTTGTTCCATGGGAATTATAGGCTGCGACGTTTCGGTAAAAGCCGTGCCCTTGGAAATACCGAGCATTATCAGAACACTCAGTAATGCAGTTATCCAATTCTGTTGCTTCATGATACCCTCCAAGATTTGGATGTGCAATTCGGCCCAAATCAATACATTTGGATGTTACTGGGTTTGAATCAGCAAAATGCCGAAACCGTGTTGGTTTTTGGATTTACTATATTGTTTGTAATAACACACTGTAAAGACAAAAAGGTTGCATATCGCGTTGACTTTGGTACCCGTCATGCCCTTTCACTTTATCAATATGATAACATATTGGTCGAAATACTCAACGGAAAATCCTGCTTGCTATTAACATTGTGCTGTGTTAACATGTCGTAAAAGTTTCAAAGGAGAAACACAACTATGTTTAAACTTGGCGTTATCGGCGACGAAGTTTCACAGGACTTCGCCACCGTTGTCAATTTTGTGAAAGATTTCAACCTACACTCTATCGAAATTCGTTCCGTCTGGGATAAGCTTCCACATGAACTCACTGAAGCCGACATTGACGAGATGAAACGCCTACTTGATGGCACCGACATTGAGATTATCGGCGTTGCCTCCCCGTTTTTTAAATGCGATATGGATAACGCTGAAGAACGGAAAGAGCACCTTGATATACTGAAAGGATGCATCCGTACAGCAAAGGCTTTTGATACCAATCTTATCCGTACTTTTGTCTTCTGGGACACCGGGGAAACCGAGGAACGGTGGGACGACATTATCGCTGCCTACGATGAACCGCGCAGGATGATAGACGGCGAAGGCATCGTGCTCGGCATGGAAAACGAATCTACGACTTCGCTCAGTACCGCTAAACTCACAGCGGAATTTATTGAGCAGATTGATTCTCCGAATATCCGTGGTATCTGGGACCCTGCCAACGAAGCGCATGCAAAGGGCGGCGAGACACCATACCCCGATGCATACAATCAGATGAAACCGACAATGATCCATGCACATCTCAAGGACGCGGCACCAAACCCCGATACCGGCGAAATGGAATCCGTCCCCGTTGGTGATGGCGTTATTGACTGGCAAGGACAGCTGCAAGCCTTCATTGATGACGGGTATGAAGGGCATCTCTGTCTTGAAACGCACTGGCGACCCTCGCTGAAAATTGACGATGCCATCCTCAATAAACCCGGTGGACAGGCTTTTTCTGAAGCCGGTGAGGAAGCCTCGCGCATCTGTATCGAAAAATTGCTGCCGATGATCGAAAACTTAAAGCAATAGGCGAGCACCCATGAGAATTAAAGCAGTTCGCACATCTCTTTACGATATTCCGCCTGAAGTTGAACGCGTTGACGCCATCCAAGCCTTTGTCTCTATGGAGTTCCCTTTCATTGAGATTGAAGATGCAGATGGTGTTGTTGGCACCGGGTTTTCTTACACGATCGGTAAAGGTGGCGAGGCAATCAAACAGACGATGGATGCCTATCTCACGCCTATCCTCCTTGAAGAGGATGCCGCTAACATTGACCGGATTTGGAATCGGATGTGGATGGAGACACACTGGGTCGGCAGAGGTGGTATCGTCGGTTTAGGCATGGCAGCGGTAGACATCGCGCTCTGGGACCTCATGGCAAAGCGCGCCGAGTTACCGCTTTATCAACTCCTCGGTGGCGCGAGAGCTGCTGTTCCCGTCTACAACACAGACGGCGGTTGGCTCCATCTCTCCGAAGACGAACTCGTCAGACAGTCCGTGGAATTTGTGGAGCAAGGCTTCAAAGGTATCAAGATTAAAGTCGGACGCGACAGTCTCTACGAAGACGTGGCGCGTATCTTCGCTGTCAGGAAGGCGATTGGACAAGAACCCTATCTTATGATTGATGCCAACATGAAGTGGAACGCACGCGAAGCCATTCAACTCGCGTGTCGCGTTGAAGGGGCAGACCTTTTCTGGTTTGAGGAGCCCATCGAGGCAGATGATGTGGAGAGCCATGTGACACTGCGCGAGAAAACTACGATTCCGATCGCTATCGGCGAGACGATTTACAATAAATATGTCTTTAAGGAGTATATCGCACAGGGGGCAGCGGACATTCTGCAACCGGACGCTGTGCGCGTCGGCGGTATCTCTGAATGGATGAAGGTCGCACACACCGCGGAATGTTTTGGACTCTCTGTCTCCCCACATTTCCTAATGGATTTGCATGTGCATCTCTCTGCTGCAGTACCACACTCGCTTTTTGTGGAATATATACCTTCACTTGATCCGGTACTTGACGACACGTTGACGCTCAGAGACGGGCACTTTTCACCGCCTGATCGTCCAGGGCACGGTATTCTGTTCAACAAACAGAAGCTCGCAGCATATCAAATTCAGTAATACCCTGTAGGAGCGAGTGTTTTTGCTTGGGTGTTTCTGCGTATTTCTTGTCGCCCGCGATCTATAATGAATGGTTTTGCTGTAAAAGCGAGTTGTGCTCGCGACACTTAACTTACTACTTTAAGGAGGACTCGTGAAACTTGAAAACCGTATCGCTATTATCACAGGGGGTGGGCGCGGCATCGGTCGCTCAACGGCTCTCGCATTTGCCAGAGAAGGCGCAGACATCGTTCTTGCCGCACGGACTGACACTGAGATATCTGCCGTCGCTGAAGAGGTAACACAACTCGGTAGACGCGCACTCGCTATCACAACCGACATCCAGCTGAAAACTGATGTTGATGCCATGGTTGCACGAACGCTTGATACCTTCGGCAAGGTGGACATCCTCGTCAACAACGCAGGTGTGGCGATCCACAATCCGATTCCGAAGATTCGGGAAGAAGACTGGGATTTAACAATGGCGGTCAACCTCAAAGGCGTATTTCTCGGCACACAAGCCGTCTTCGGCCACATGTGCGAGCGGAAGTATGGACATATCGTTAATGTCTCCTCGGTCTCCGGTAAATTTGGACACGTCAACGGTGGGGCGTATTGCGCCTCCAAATTCGCCGTTATCGGTTTCACCGAGACGACGAACAATGAAGGGCGACCACACGGTGTGAAAGCCTCGGTTGTCTGTCCGGGACCAGTCGATACCAAGATGCGTCGTGATAACCATCCGGACGATGTGATTGAGCATCTGACGCTTCCAGAGGATGTCGCGGATCTAATCCTATTTCTCGTGACACAGCCACCTCGTGCGCATACGCTTGAGACCGTTATCCGAACGCCTCTGATGTAAATTATAAGCCTGCCTTCCAAATCCGTGCGGTTCCAAACCGCACTTACCGGGATTAAGGGTCGGAATGTTTATTGATTCACACGCACACATTCAGCTTTCCCAATTCAATCGCGATCGCGATGCAGTCCTAAAACGGGCACACGAAGCCGCTGTTACCAACATTCTTGTTATCGGGTTTGATATGGAAACCAGTCTCGGCGCAGTGGCATTGGCGGAAAAACATCCACACATCTATGCCACCGTCGGGATGCATCCGCACGACGCAAAGGATCTGACCTCCGAAATCCTAAAAACCTTTCGCGAACTCGCCGCACACCCGAAGGTGATTGCACTCGGTGAGATGGGATTGGACTACTACCGCAACCTCTCACCGC
The DNA here is from genome assembly GCA_009835515.1 of Candidatus Poribacteria bacterium. Taxonomy (GTDB): domain Bacteria; phylum Poribacteria; class WGA-4E; order WGA-4E; family WGA-3G; genus WGA-3G. The sequence continues at coordinate 8,148 of VXXH01000359.1, read as the reverse complement.
GTCCGGTACAAAAAGCGGCGTTTGAAGAACAATTGGACCTCGCTGAAGAGTTGCAGATGCCTATTGTTATCCACAACCGCGATGCTTACATGGACATCTTACCCATCTTAGAGGCGCGGCAAGGAAGGATCCGAGGGGTCCTGCACTGTTTTACCGGCGATGTCGAATTGATGCACAGGAGTCTCGCTATTGGATTCCATATCGGCATTGGTGGCATTGTGACCTATCCGAATGCCAAAGATGTCCAAACCGTCGCGAAGGAAGTACCTGAAAATCGACTCCTGATAGAAACCGATTGTCCATGGCTTGCACCACAGTTCCGACGCGGCAAACGGAATGAACCGGCTTATGTCCGTGCCGTAGCAGAGAATATCGCGGAACTCCGCAGCACCACTGTAGAGACAATCGGTGAGATAACAACCCAGAATTTCAATCTTTTAATGGGATGCTAAGCGTGAAACTTAATCGTTAAAAATACGGAAAAATCGGAGCGGAAACCCAATTGTCAAAAAATCTAAATCTCCGTATGTATGCGATGGTGCTTGCGCTCGTCTGTGTCTGGGTGATTTTCACACTACTGACCAGTGGCACCTTCCTCAGCACTCGGAATCTGTCCAATCTCTCGCGCCAAGCCGCCGTCACTGCTATCCTCGCTGTCGGTATGACCTTGGTTATTGTCTCTGCCAACATTGACCTATCAGTTGGCTACGGTGCCGGTTTACTGGGTGCGATCGCAGCGATTGTACACGTGTGGTGGGGGCAGCCGATTCTCGTTACCCTTTTCATCGTTATCTGCATCGGCATCCTAATGGGATTGATGCAGGGTTACCTCGTCGCATATCAGCGTATCCCGGCGTTTATCGTCACACTGGGCGGCTTTTTGGCGTATCGCGGCTTGATGTTGGCTTTTACCAAAGGCGAGACCATCCTACTCCCAGACAATTGGCTCAAAGCGATTGGCAATGCCTACCTCTCGCCGATGCTCGGATGGGCACTTATAGTTGTCGGGTTAAGCATTAGTGGTTACCGATTTTACCGACAACGCGTTGGGCGGCTGCAATACGGTACAGAACAAGCGTCTCTGCTCATGTTTCTATTGAAAATAGTCGGGATGTCGGTACTGATTATCGCTTTCATCGCTGTGATGAATGCTCATAAAGGCGTTCCATTTCCAGTATGCATTCTTTTCGGATTGGCGTTCGTGTTCCATTTCATCGCGAGTCACACCCGTTTCGGACGTTATGTCTATGCAGTCGGCGGCAATGCGGAAGCAGCGTACCTTTCCGGGGTGAATGTCCGCGGTATTACGTTGCGGGTATTTGCAACGATGGGTGCCTTGATGGCAATCGCCGGTGTCGTCATGACAGCACGTGTCGGAAGTGCGAGTCCAGAAGCCGGAAGATTACTGGAGTTAGACGCTATCGCTGCATGTGTTATCGGGGGTGCCAGTCTAATGGGCGGGCGCGGGAGCATCTTTGGTGCGGTTTTAGGTGCGTTCGTCATGGAAAGTCTCAATAACGGCATGAGCATGGCAAATATGGATGCTTCATGGCAGGATATTATTAAAGGTGTGGTACTTGTTGCAGCGGTCGGTTTTGACATGGCATCACGAAGGCGATAATGTAGTTCGTAGTAGGGCAATTCATTGCCCGTTGTCGTAAAATTAAAAACGGATGCAACACAATTTACATTTTTTTAAACCCTTTCCGCATAAATTCTCCTCTTTATAACTACAGTCTAATTGGCGAAATCTAATTGGGAATTTGTCTATGCGATATGATTCATCAACGTACACAGATTTGACAGACGAAGAACTCATTCAGCGCGTGCAAAACGGTGATGAGGCGGCATTTGCGCAACTCGCAGCCCGCCACAGTTCCAGGATTTGGCAACTGGTTGTTTTTAACTCCCGTCAGATCCGCGATGCTGAAGAGATCTTCCAAGACGTTTGGGTTGCAGTCTGGGAAAACATCGGCGGTTTACGCGAAGTCAGTAGTTTCGGTGCTTGGCTCCGAAAGATAGCCTGGACGACTTGCAGAAGGTACTACGCCGCCAAGTCGCATTCCAGAGGCGAAATCCTTCAGAGTGCAGAGCAACTCGCTGAGACGATTGATCGGGATGTGCTTGCCCGTTTCCGGGAGACGGAACTTCGCGCTGCTGTAACAGAAGCCGTACACCACCTTCCAGAGCGGGTCCGCGCGATTGCGGTGTTATACTACTTAGAGTTGTGGACTGTCAAAGAGATTGCAGAGGAACTTGGTTTGGCGGCGGGTACCGTCAAAACAAGACTTAGCCAAATTCGGACGCTCCTGCGTGAGGAATTTGGTGTTGAAGAAGTTAAGAGGGGAACAACTATGGCACGTGGAAAAGAGGTATCCAAGCCGATACGAGACAAACTTAAAATTTTCGGTGTCGGTGATGCCGGTGGCAACGTCATCAAACGGATAATGGCATCTGATTTGAAAGAAGTAGAATTTTACGCCGTGAATACAGACTTGGAAGCGCTCCGCACGTGTGAGGGAGCGACACAGGTACAAATCGGTACTGACACCACGCAAGGATTTGGCGCAGACGCGAATCCTGAGATAGGCAGAAGCGCAGCTGAGGAAAATCTGGAGACACTTGACGCTGCTCTCACAGACGCTCGCCTGGTTTTCATTATAGCAGGTATGGGTGGCGGAACGGGAACAGGTGCCGCACCCGTGATTGCAGCGCTTGCCCGAGAGCATGAGGCTTTAACAATAGGTGTTGTGACGCATCCGTTTGATTCTGAGGGACAACGCCGCGCCGAACAAGCAGCATACGGTCTTCAGGAACTTCAGGAGAACGCAGATGCCGTTATTGTGGTGCCGAACCAACGGCTCCTTGATACTGTAGATGCAGAACCCTCAATGAGCGAAGCGTTTCGCATGAGTGATGAAACCGTGTTACGCGGCGTTAAAAGTGTCGCCGATATTATTGTGGAGTCAGGCGAAATTAATGTTGACTTCGCCGATGTAGAGAGCATCATGCAGAATGCTGGCACAGTGTTGATGGGTGTAGGGAAGGCGAAGGGTGAAAACCGGCCGCGAATCGCTGCGGAGCACGCTGTCTCCTCCCCCCTCTTAGATGGGGGGAAAAATGAGCGGTGCTCCTGGATTGATTGTTCACATTAGCGCACCACCAGATTTCATGATGCATGAATTGGATGCAGCGATGACGGTCATCAAAGATACTGCACCCGAAGCACAGATTATCTTTGGGTTGGTCTATAAAGACGGTGAACCTAAACCTGAAGACGTGGTTGATGTCACTGTCCTGGTAACAGGCGTTGAGACGCAAAGCGGATCTACCACCCCATTCTCCACTCAGCAGGACGGTGCTTCTCCTGAAGGCGGTACTTATATTCCTTCCAAAACCGGTTCCGAATTTATTCATCTACATAACCATAGCGAGTATAGCATGCTCGATGGCGCGTGCCGTATTCCAGATATGGTGGATTGGGCAGTCGAAAATAGCGTTTCTGCTGTGGCACTCACCGACCACGGCAACATGTTCGGCGCATGGGAACTTTATCATAAGGCAACAGAAGCAGGGATCAAACCGATCATCGGTTGTGAAGTGTATGTTGCACATGGGAGTCGAAAGACACGTGCGCAAGAACCAGGCGGTCCCTATCATCTCACGCTGCTCGCCGAGGATGCGACCGGCTACCAGAATCTCTTAGAACTGGTATCGCTTGGATACACGGACGGATTCAATCGTAAGCCGCGTATTGACATGGAAATCTTGCGTGAACACCGGGACGGCATCATCGCACTAACCGGATGTATCCAAGGGCAGGTACCCCAACTCATTTGTGCAGATCGGCGTGACGAAGCCGTTCAAAACTTCAAAACGCTGATGGAGATAATGGGTGAACGAAACCTTTACGTTGAGATACAGAATCACTACATCGACAAGGAACTTGAGGCATATCCGGTGATGGTGCAGCTGGCGAAAGAATTCGATCTGCCGCTCGTCGGTACAAACGATTGCCACTATCTCCGTAAATCTGACCACGGTATGCACGATGTGCTCCTCTGTATCCAGATGCGGAAGACTGTCAACGACCAAAAGCGTCCGCGGTTTGACAACCACTTCTACTTTAAAAGTGTTGACGAAATGCGGGAGGCACTTAAGGATTATCCACCGGAGGCTATCAGTAATACGCTTGAAATTGCGAATCGGTGTAATCTTCAACTTGACTACCGACAAGACGCAATGCCGAAGTATGAAATCCCCGATGCGCATACGCACGACACTTATCTGAGAGAACTGTGTTACCAAGGCTTACGAAAAAAATATGGTGAACTCTCCGAACCGATCCGACAACGGATTGATTATGAATTGGATGTCATCAAACGGTCGGGATACGCCAACTATTTTCTCATTGTGGCGGATTACGTCAACTATGCCCACAAACAAGGCTACCCGCTTTCTGCACGCGGTTCCGCCGCCAGCAGTCTCGTGCTGTATGCACTTGATGTGATCGGTTTCAATCCGATGGATTACGGCTGTCTGTTTGAACGATTTTTAAACCTTGAACGTCTCAATCCGCCAGATATTGATATCGATTTCGCCGATCGCGCGCGTGAACCTGTGATTGAATACTTGGCAAAAAAATACGGGGCGGATTCTGTCGGCAAGGTTGCGACCTTTGCAACCTTAGGTGCGAAAGCCGCTATTAAGGATGTCGGGCGTGCGCTTGAGGTGCCGCTCGAAAAAGTCGAACAGTTGACGCAGCTAATTCCGCTCTTTCCCGGAATCACGCTTGATGAGGTTTTGGAACGGGTCCCCGAATTTCAGACACTCGCTGAACTTCCCGAAAATAGAGAGTTGATTGAGATTAGCAAAGCGGTGGAGGGTATGAAACGGCACGTTTCCTGTCATGCCTCTGCGATTGTTGTCACAGAGGGACCGTTGACAAACTACGTCCCGCTGTTCAAGGATAGACACGACCAAGTCGCGACGCAGTTTGAAGGTAAAATTGTTGAAGATGTCGGGATCATCAAATTTGATTCCCTCGGTTTGCGGAGTCTGACCGAGACGCACGACTGCCTCCAGATGATTAAGGCAAACCGGGACATTGAGATCAAGTTAGCAGAAATTCCATTTGACGATGAACAAACGTATTCGCTCATCGGTAACGGACTCATCGCGGGTTTGTTCCAGTTGGAAGGGTCCTCTGGTATGTATCGGGTTGTTACCGAACTCAAACCGGATAACTTTGAGGAGTTCTCAGCGATCCCTGCACTCTATCGTCCCGGTCCGATAGAAAATGGGGATATGCAACAGTACATAGATCGAAAAAATGGAGTGCAGCCCGTGGCGTATATGCACCCCTCGTTTGAAGGCGCACTCAAAAGCACGTACGGTGTATGCATCTATCAAGAACAGGTGATGCAAATCGCACACGATATAGCAGGCTTTACATTCGCTGAAGCGGATATACTTCGCGCCGCGATGGGTAAGCAGAACGAGGCGTTGCTGCCTACACAACGTGAGAAGTTCGTTGAAGGGGCAGTGAAAAAAGGGTTCGCTCAAGGGGAAGCAGCGGAGATATTTGAACTGCTTGAACCTATTGGTCGCTATGCCTTCAACAAATCGCACACTGTCGCGTATTCGATGTTGGCATACCGTATGGCATACCTGAAAACCCACTATCCACACGAATTCATGGCAGCAAAGATGACCGGAGAGGCAGGCAATTCAACGAAAATTGACCGCTACCGAGAAGAATGTGAGAAACTCTCTGAATTCTTGGGTGTAACAATTATCTTGCCAGATTCCGCGCCTCTTTGAACTTCTCTTTCGCGAACTGTCCCCACTCCTTGATTTTTTCGTTGCGGACAGTCGGATCGTTCCAAGCATCCTTCGCGAGTTTCATTGCCTCTGCTTCGGTTATCGGCATCTTTGTTAAAATTGCGATCGCTGCGTCGCGTTTTGCAGGGTCTTTACACTTCTGTATTGCTTTCCATGCATTGACGAGATCCTTATGCGAGTTGATAATCAGAACCCCGAAGAGTTCGTTGACAAGATCCCATCGGATGCTGCCTTTATTTGAGTCGTATTGGAATGGAGATACTTCCATGGCAAACGGGTTTGGAACGATGCATCGTTCGCCGAGTTTATCATAGAGTGCTGGCAATACGCTCGCGCGGTTTAAACCGCCTTTCCACTTAGGGCCCTCAGGATCGGTATCACGGAGCATCCAGAGTTTCTGTGCGTTTTCTGATAAGACGAATTCAAGAAACTTTTGCGCGACCGGCAGGTTTGGCGCACCTTTAAGGATAGCAATTGGATCAGCAGTAACAACTGTGCCTTCTGCTGGGACGATGTATTTAATCTTATCTGCTCCAACGACGGCGATCTGACCATACGCATAAAAGTCGATTGCGAGTCCGTAGATGACCTGTCCCGCGACGACATCTGTCGGAATCGCATTGGCACCTGCGGAGAAAGCGCGTACATTACCACCGATTTTTGTTAAAAGCGCGAACCCATCTTCCCATCCGACGGTTTGAAGGATGATCTCATATATCATATGTGCGGAACCGCTCTCTCTCGGATCGGCTGCGCCAATTTTACCGAGCAATTCTAAGTTCCCGAGATCTTCCCATGCTGTGGCTGTCGGGAGTTTCAGCAGTTCCCGAAGTTCTTCATTGTACATGATACCGAAATTCGATAACGCTGCGCCATACCACTGGTATTCAGTATCATAGAGTGGAATCCCGTGGAACAATGATGCTATCTGCTCAAGTTGTGTGCTTGGTAGTTTGTAAGCGTGGAGCCATCCCATGTTCGAGAGACGGAGGTAGTTATCAGTGCCGCCGCCAAAGAAGATATCGATACCGATGCCATCTGGGACACGTTTAAATTCCGATTCAATGAACCGGTAATTGGAAGAAGTGCCACCGACATCTCGCCAGTCGGTTTCGACGGTTCTGCCTGTCTGTTCCTTGTACCACTTCTCGAAATTGTCTCCAAATTCCGTTTCTATGCCTTCATGATGTGGGGAAATAATGGTGAGTTCATCTTGAGCGAGTGAGAGCACCGGTAGTGCTAAAAGACATAATATTATCGCCAGGACCAGGGGCTTAAAGTCGGACATTTTTGATACTCCTTTTCCGATATGTTTAATAATACGCAGTTAACCTTGATTCATAGGCAGTTACGGTGAGAGCGTTGGTTCTTGATTAAAGATAAACAGGGTAGGGTTCCTCCACCTTTCTTTTTCTATATCATAAATGCCGTAGTGGAGATGAGCCCCCGTGCTACGGCCAGTATTTCCAACGTAGCCAATAATCTGACCGCGTACCACTTCTTGATTAACTTTGAGCCCCTCAGCATAGCCTTGCAGGTGTGCGTACAAAGTTTTATACCCGGATGCTTCATGGATGATCTCAATTGTATTTCCCAAATAGCCCTTCTCCCCAACCTGTACAACCGTGCCATCGGCGGCAGCGATCACAGGAACGCCGGCGCGGGTTTTAATATCCAACCCTTGGTGAAATTCACGGTTTTTCGTTAACGGATGGTTCCGCCATCCGAAGTGGGAAGAATACCAAAAAGCGTGTTGCTCCCCGTTTTCCTGTTGGAATTTCACTGGGAGGATCAAAGGGTATCCGAAAAGCTGTTTTTGATATGCGTTGATATAGTTATAGAGTGCCTGTAACTCCTCTTTCAGGATACTGGGTGTCAGTTTCTGCGGCTCGTGGGTATCAGGTGCAGCATCAGTGAACGCGGATATATCCGTCTGTTGAGGTTCGGATTCTCCGGCGGACGAAGTCGTATTCAGTTCGCCGCCTTGCCCGAGGATCCCTAAAGCCTCTCGAATCTTTTCTGCCAGCTGCCGAATCTCGTTCATCTCCTTATTAACGGCAGCAAGTTCCGATTCAACTTGGTGTTTTGCCTGCGTTAATTGTTGAATTTCTTTCGTCATACGCGTCTGTAATTCGTTTTCAGTACTGACTCTCTGCCGTTTTTGGAAGAGACCATAGATGAAGCCGCCAATTGCCGCGCAGAATAGACCAATGATAACGCAGGATAGCAGCAATAGCAGCCCTCGACCAATCACGTGCTGGCGGACAGAATTTTTTTGAGAGGACATAATAATAAGTGTATACA
>VXXH01000101.1 GCA_009835515.1 Candidatus Poribacteria bacterium | reverse complement strand
GATCTGGGTAGATAGATATGATTCCAGTGGACGGGCAGCGGATGTTGGAGGGACCGGCAGTGGTGTATCAGAACGCGGGAGCGCATGGGTATTTCCATCCAACTTTGACAGTGGAGTTCGTTATAGGGATGCATGGGAAGCTATAGCACACGAAATTGGACATGCCTTCGGATTGGCACACGATTTCCGAAACAGTATCTATATTATGTCTTACGGCCCAGGAAACAGAAATGAATTGTCACCCTGTACCACCAAGTGGCTGGATGCACATAAGTATTTCAATGATACCGCAACGCCTATCAACGATAACACAAGCGTTCAAATGCTTCTAACAAACCCCGCCGAATCGCTGGCGATTCGCCTCCGATTTAATATATCCGACACTGATGGACTCCATCAAGTAATATTCGACGCACAAGGAGATGACGGATTGGTTGAATGTAAGGAATTAAGTGGTTATAGCAGTACCGTAGAATTTATTACGAATGCGTTCGATTCAGGCAATACAAGCAAGTATGGGCTTCTGATTATAGATCGGCATGGAAACTTCAAGTATCACGGATTTCAGGTACGTCCTATTGATGTGCTGCCTTCCTCCGAGGTTGTCTCAATACCCGATTCGAATTTAGCGGCGGCGATACGCAAAGCCCTTGAATTAGCACCAGACAGCACCATCACCCAACTGGATATGTTAGGGCTGCGGATATGTTATTGGAGTAACCCCGGTCGTCAGATAACAGACCTTACAGGTCTTGAATATGCAATCAACCTGCGCTCCTTAGGCCTGTACAATAATCAGATCGAGGACATAGCACCCCTCTCAAAGTTGACGAAACTGTCTGACTTAAGGCTGACAGGTAATCAAATCAAGGACATAACACCCCTCTCACAGTTGACGAAACTGAGTCACTTACGGCTAGACGGTAATCAAATCGAGGACATAACACCCCTCTTAAAGTTGACGAACTCGAACTTGCGGGACTTAAGGCTGACAGGTAATCAAATCAAGGACATAACACCCCTCTCACAGTTGACAAAACTGATTGCCTTAAACCTGTCAGATAATCAACAAATTCGCGACCTAACGCCTCTCAAAGTTTTAACGAACTTGCGTATGTTAGAAGTGAGAAATAACCCAATCAGCGACATTACGCCACTTGCAGGATTGACCAATTTAGGTGGATTATACCTCACTGGTAACCAGATTAGCGATATTACGCCACTTGCAGGACTCACGAATTTACACTGGTTATGGCTTTATTCTAACCAAATTAATGATGTCAACCCACTTTCAGGACTCACGAATTTACGCCAGTTATACCTCATGAACAACCAAATCAGCGATGTCGGTCCACTCGCTGGGCTAATAAACGTTGAGACCTTGCGCCTTGAGGAAAACCCAATTAAGAACAGAAAACCACTCCTTGAACTTTTAGAAAAGAATCCGGATGTCAAGATATACCTCAAAGATCGTCGCACCCCACTACCTGTCACCTTATCCCATTTCCGAGCAGAACTGTCTGATGCAGGCGTTGTCCTCAAATGGACAACCGAGTCAGAGGTAGACAACGCTGGCTTTTACATCTACCGCAGCACAACAAAGAGTGGTGAATTCAAAGTCGTCAACCCGACAATGATTCAAGGTGCAGGCACAAGTAGTGAACGCCATACATACACATGGACAGATACCACCGCGAAACCGAATGTCGCCTACTATTACCAAATAGAGGACATCTCGCATGCAGGGGTCCGCAAGCAGTTAGCAACCGTCCGTATGAGAGGACTCGTCTCCGCAAGCGGCAAACTCACGACAAGGTGGGCAGATTTGAAAATACAGGAAAAATAAAGGACAGGTGTAGAGTTCATCTCTACAGATCACTGAACGGTTTGAATCAACTCACAGAACCCATACATTCGAGGAGACATCCTAATGAATTTCACCATGAATTTTAGAAAATGCTTTAACGCTGTTTTTTTTAAACCAAAACGTCCGTACAGAAATCTACTCTGTTGGACAATTTTAGTTACATTCGTATTTCAGTGCGGTTGTGCCCACATGCTAAAACGGAAACTGACTGCACCTACCGAGTTTCAATCTCTTGATGGCAGTTCACCCTTCTTAAAAGCACACATGCATGATGGTCGAGTCTATATTTTATCATCATGGAAAGTTGATTCAGAAAATCAAACCGTAACCGGACAAGGCGAAGTCCTCAATGCCAACCGAGAAACTTTGGAAACTGGAGAATTGACGATACCCATCGATTCAGTTGCGATTTTTGAAACGAACACCCAGCACATTCCGCCAGAAATCAAAATCAGCGCGATCGTGCTTATTGCTGAAGTAGCCTTATTAGGAGCCGTGGTAGTGGCCAGTGGTGGTGACTTAACCCTTGGTTCGTGTCCGACCTTTTATGTTTCCGACGGTAATGGACCCATCCTTCAAGCCGAAGGGTTCTCCGCAAGCGTAACCCCCAGCCTTGAAGCATCAGATGTCGATGCTTTGTATCGTGCACGACCCACCGAAAGTCGTTTTGAAGTGCAGATGAAAAATGAAATGCTTGAAACCCATGTCGTGCGTCACGTTGATCTGCTCGCAGTAAAACGGCAGCCAAACGGAAGGGTCTTCCAAACCGCAGATGGCACCTTTTGGGAAACTGACACAATTATTGAACCCAGTGCCGCCGCTGGGTCGAAAGGAGATTGTTTGCCCCTACTTCGTGCTGTTGATGGACAGGAACGATTTAGTGAGGCAGACCCCGAATACCTCGCCACACGCGAAACACTTGACATCGAATTTGAGAACGTACCGGTGGGTAGCGATGGATTGGTCATCGCTGCTCGGGAATCCCTGATGAGCACGTTTCTGTTTTATCAGGGGCTATCTTACATGGGCCGCTCCGCAGGACAATGGATCGCCGCTTTTGAAAGAGGTGATACAAACATTAAAAAAGCGGTTACCGGTATCGGTCAGACCCTTGGTGGCATTGAAGTGCTTTTGCAGGATGACACAGGTAAATGGGTTTCCGTTGGGGAAGTCAAAGAAACCGGACCCTTAGCCACGGATGTCCATCTTGTGAAATTACCGCCGCTACAGCGCGAACGCGTGAACATCCGTTTGCGTCTAACAAAGGGGCATTGGCGGCTTGATGCTGTTAAATTGGTTAAGTTAGGTAAACAACGCAACCCGATTCGACTGTCTCCTATCGCAGTCAATCAGAGCGGCGTTAGTGTTGATGAGGCATATCAGTTGTTGACAGATCGAAAAACGGCTTTAACAACATCGCCGGGGGACATATACACCCTCGTTTATCAATTACCACAGGATTTCGAGAGTTATGAACTTTTCCTTGAAAGCCGAGGGTACTATCTGGAATGGATGCGTGAAGCGTGGCTCGCCGATGAAAATCCTGCGCTTGCTGCGATGATGCTATTTAATCCTGAACGTGCATTGCGTGTTTTAGCACCCGAGTTTAAGAAGGTCGAAGTTGATATAGAGAAAAAATTCTGGGGGAGTCGCTATGAAAAACCGCAATAGATACACAGTTTTAGCCATATTATTGTTTGCCCTAATTTATGTCGGCGGTTGTGGTCGAACGACAACCGCACCAACGGGATGGCTTCCATCTGTCTCCACCGCTCAACATGAAAGTTATGGTGGCTGGATATCTGTTAAATACCACACCGGCGTTTCAGAATCGGAAGTGCATGGCGAGTTAATAGCGATACAGCCAAGTCAAATATTTATTTTTACCGAGCAGGAGTTGACTCATATTTCTATTGATAGTATCACTCAGGTGAAATTAACGACGATTCGACTTTCTAAGAATAACTCCGTGGATAAGTATAGACAAATGATGTATCCTGTGAAACCTTTGGATGAATTTCGCGCGTATGCGCGTTTTCCTCAGGGACTGCCTGAAGGCATTGATATACAATCCTTGAGATCCAAGAAAGAACATTGGATTCTCTTTCGACCCGAAGATCTATCTCCTTAAGTATACCTTTTCCACTCGGTATATCTTTGTTGCACCAATTTTGATTCGGTCTATATGAATATCTCAATTGGGTTGATTACGCTCTCTAAGAGGAGGTTAATGAAATGAAAATAAGTTCAACCTTTTATGTCTTCGTTCTTTTGACGATGTTATTGACGTTTAGTCCGCCCTTTGTAACCCTTGCCCAACAGAATTTACTGGCAGAGGCCGTAGTTGATGCTGAACGAGATGCCCCGAAGTATGCCGATTCAGGCCATTGGTTTTTAATGGGTTGTATTTTTCAGAATGATCCGGCTAAGGTGGATGAAAGTATTTCTTTGCCTCCGACAAGACTCCTCGGCAAATCGCCAGAATATGTCCGCCTTTACGCTGCTACCTATGGTGAAAAAGTCAAAAAGATTCGGACTAACAGTATCCGGGTAGGCATGGCTGCTTTCTGTATAAGTTCCTGTGCTGGGTTCGCAATGATAATGTCAGCTGACGAATTTTAGGCAATGTGAGCTGCTGCATTGCTATCACTATTTGGCGTATATTTTTGTTTCTTTACTCAGTTTGTGTAGTTTTTGCAGTCTCGCGTGCTTCAACTGAAATTCGGTTCGCGTTTCTCGAAGAATGCCTTGAAGCCTTCGGCCGCTTCAGAACACCGTGCAGCATTCATGATCGCCCGCGTCTCCTGCGCCATCTGCGATTCCAGCGACTCTGTCCACGCGCTATGGAGTAACCGCTTGGTCGCTCCGATTGCCTGCGTCGGTCCCATGGCAAGTTGTGCAGCGAGTGCTTGCGCTTCCGATAGCAAAGCATCATTCGGGACCACTTGATTGACCAACCCCCACGCTTCCGCTTCTGCTGCTGAGAGGATCCGGTTGGTCACATATAACTCAAATGCCCGACGGAATCCGACGAGTCGTGGTAGATAATAGGTTGCAGCGCAATCCGGCGTTAGTGCAAGCCGCGAATAAGCCATCTTAAACCGCGCAGACTCTGCCACTAATGCCATGTCCCCGATTAATGCCAAGCTCATCCCCGCTCCGGCTGCCGTCCCGTTGATAGCGCAAATCAGCGGCGCGTCCATCCGTACAAAGCGTGAGATCGCCGCATGTAGCCACGTCGTAAGTAACTTAATCTCGGATGCCATTTTGGGACCCGCGGGTGGAAATTGTTTCAGATCTGCACCAACGCAAAACATCTTTCCCGCCCCTGTCAGCACCACTGCTTGCACCTCGGGATTATCATCGCAGCAGATTGAGGCATCCATGAGTTCCTGCCCCATCTGCATCGTGAGCGCGTTACCTACTCGTGGCCGGTTGAGCGTAATTGTCGCCACACCATCACTCAAAACCCAGTCCAGCGTTTCATAGTCAGGCATATCGTTCTTTTCTCTCTGTCGTAGGACTTACGCATTTTCTCTTAAAGTCCCCCTGATAAGGGGGATTTAGGGGGTTAAATGTCCCCAAATATCGCGATGCATGCTAAATTTGCGTAAGTCCTGATTGGTTACCGTGTTTAGTCAACCTCAACGTAGATTACTCCTATCGAATTGATTGAGCCGTTCGGTTGAACCATTGGAAAAATCTTTGAATTCGGTTGGGTTGGCGGACCTGAATTTCGGAAATATCGGGAAGCGTTATTTTTACAGATTTCCATGTCCCATCGGCATAATCTGGATTATCTTGATGGTATACAATACTTTTCGCTTCAGGAACAGGCTCACCGTCAAGCAACATGCCTTCAATATGGCATTGGATAGCCTCTAATGCTTGATTTTGTGCATCATCAAGCGTATCTCCAGCAGTTATGCACCCGGGTAGATCTGGCACAATTACACAATAGTCAGTATCTGGGTCTTTGTGAATAACAATTGGGTAATTTCTCTGCATAGCATACCTTTACATCGAAATCCCCAACAACCCGCGCGTCAACTGAAAATCCGTATTCCCTTTGCCGTGCAGTTTCGGCGTATACCGCCGCGAAGCGACCTCAACAATCAACGCTAACAGGGCCTCAACATTAGCAGTTTCCAAATCCAAATCCGCACCGTAATTACTTTGTGTCGTGGTATCTGTAGAGACCTGAACTAACGGCACCATCACATGCGATTGCAACGGCGCACCGACAACATGCACAAGTGCCAAATCCACACCTGTCGCGCCGAGTCCTGTCAACGTCTCCGTCGGTTGATCCGTCGGTGTCTCCATGACGTGAAAACCCGCTTTCTCAACCCGCTGTCCATACGCCAAAGTAGTAGGCACGCTCCGTGTGCCGTAACCCAAGAAAACCGCATTTTCAGGTACGACAACCGTCCCACCTGCGGCAACAATTCGATGCGTCAATTCCATCAGCAACCCTGCGACCTTTTCAGTCGTCTCACCCGTCGATGTCACGGCAATACAGAGATGTTCCAATCCTGCATCGACAACCGGAACAGCCGGTTTATTCGCAAGCGTTTCCGAAAACCAGTCGTGTACCTTTTCAATAACAGCATCAATCCCGCCATCTAACTGTACACTCGCCCAACCGTAGCGTTCCGGCGATATACCGAGTTTCTGAATCTCATGTCGGACATGATCGTTGTGCGTCTTCTCACAACCGTGTTCAAGAAGCAGACCGAGCGCAACCTTCGGATGCGTGAGGTGTCCAATCATTGTGCGGGTATAAATCTCCTCAGAACGTCCGCCAGAGACACCACACCCCTCCGTATGTGGTAAGGCAACAAAACCGGATATACCCTGCTTCTCGCCAATCCCGCGTTCATTGCAGCGGTGCGCGATCATCTGTGCAATCTGTCCAGAGCAGAGACTCGTAGGTAAAATAAGTCCAACTTGATCCGTGCGGTACCCCGCCTCCGTTTGGAGCGCACGGAATTGCAGAGTAGTAGGCACACTCCGCTGGGTTTCCGTAACAACGTCAATTGGGATAGGTTCACCGGACTTCAATTCAGATTCCGTTAACAACAGGTCCAAATTCACAGGACCCGTCTGTTTCCAATCGCGCCACAACGAGACTTGGGAATGTCCCGCTTTCTCACCGACTGAACGTTCACCCGATGCAACATCCACAGTCAAGTCCAGCATCGACTCGCCGAGTGCTTCCATCGGAGTACCATCAAGATACGCACCGGCGTTCACGTCCATATCCTTGGAAAGCATCTCATAACGCCCCGTCGTCGTGACGATCTTAATCGTTGGTACAAACGGAAAATTCGTAATTGAACCGTTGCCCGTGACAAAGAAAATCATGTTGGATCCGGAGGCTACCTGTCCTGCGATGCTTTCTAAATCGTTGCCAGGACTGTCCATGAAGTAGTAACCCGGCCTTTCCATGAGTTCACTGTAATTGATGACATAATCGAGACAGACATCAGGATGCCGCTTCATCGCCGCGCCAATTGATTTAATGGCGATATTATAGAGTCCACGGAAGTTGTTGCCGCCAGACGGATTGCCTTCAGCGGAGTGTCCATGCCACGCGACGCGTTCTTTGAACCGTTCAATGGTATTGAGGAACGTGCGGGCGGTAGCCAGATCGCGGACGTTTTGAAGTATGTATGCCTCCGATCCGATCAGTTCATCGGTCTCCGCGAGGTTGGCACATCCGCCATAACGGATGACCTCTTTCGCAACGTAAGCGGCAAGCGGATTACCAGATACACCAGAGAACGCATCGGAACCCCCACACTGCAGAGCAATCTTCAGATTTTCCAGAGGTTGTTCAGCGCGCGGTACGCTGTTCACAGTATCCAACCACCCGTTGATAATCTCCCTACCGTTCGATAAATCCGTGTCAAAACTCCCCTGTAGCCGATAGAAACGGTGAACGACATCATCCAAAGCGTAACCCTCGCGTAACATATACGCCTTGAGCATTTCGTTCGTAACCGCTTCAGTACCATAATCAACAAGCAGCATCGCACCAATATTCGGATGGACAGTAAAACCGGCGAGCGTTCGGAGCAGCATATCAATGTTATTCGGCGTACTGCCTTCACCGCCTTCGGTATGCGTCACGGCGACAACACCGTCTATGTTTGGATAGGCTTCTTGTAGGGATGAGGTGACCTCACCCCTACAACACATCTCGGCAAGTCTTCTCGCGAAACTGGAGGTGCGGGAAGTTGTGCCCATAACGACGATATAGTTTCGCGTGCCAACGCCACGGTTGCCGGGACGCTGATAACCGAGGAAGTGCCGCGCATTCGGATAACGTGGCATCTGTGTACCCGGGCGGAATTCAGCCGCGTCTAATTGATAGGGTGCCATCTTATCGCTGAAGTTCGGTGTTTCTGGTAATATAAAAGGCAAATTCCTAATCGACAAAGAATCGATCATCTTCTGATTGCAGACATAATCACCAGGAGCAATGGAACGTGTGGCAAAACCGAAGGGTAAACCCCATGACAACAGCGGCGATGCCTCTGAAATCGACTGGATGGCAAAGCGATGTCCTTCCAAAATGGTATGCGATAACTGAATCTGTTGTCCATTGTAGTGAATGCGCGTACCACCTTCCAATGTTTGTGTCGTAATAGCGACGTTATCGCCTGGCGATGGCAACCGTGCGACAGTCGTGAAATCATAATCCATCAAATTTCTCCTTTTGCACTCCAAAAGCACCGAAAAATTAATGCCGGTAGATACTCACTTCAATCGCGTCCTGTTTCACCCAGGGTAGGTCAATGTCAAACCAGTGTGTCTCAGATTCATAACGTTCGCGGACGTGTCCGAGATAATCCGCCATCGAGTCTGCCCCGATACCGACGTTATCCGCCACAACCGTTGCGGGATCCGTCAGTCGCGATTCAATCGCCTGAAAACATGGGAAATAGTTACTGAAGTTGTTATCAAGGAGCAGAAAATCGACAGGATCTTGGATACTTTTGAGTACCTCTTGCGCATCACCGATGCGTGAATCAACGAGGTCCGCCATACCCGCGCTCTCAAAATTTACGCGTGCCTGTGCCGCCCGGTCAGTATCTATTTCGACTGTTATCAAACGTCCAACCCCAGCATCTCTTAATACGCGTAACATCCAAAGTCCAGAATAACCGATAGCCGTGCCACACTCAACAATAAGGGACGGTTTTGCTTCTTCGACGCAGGCGGCGAGAAACTTCGCCTTTTCTTCGCCTAACATCGGGATTCTCTCCGCCTTACACTGTGCCTCAACCGCTTGTAAAACCTGATCAAACATATACACCTCCATCAGAACTCGGTTGTCTTAATTTCACCCAGGACCGGTAGATGCGGTTTTGCGGTGTACTCACCTGCCCCCTGATAAGGGGGGATAAAGCGGGGTTGCAACCTGCATTCCTAACCGCACCGGACTTCGCAAAGAATGGGAAAACTGAACGGCTCTGGATTGTCGTGTTCCAAACTTGACATCTGTCAATAGATATGCTAAATTTTTATTGTTCTCAATAATACCCTATTAGATAATCATACACGAAAACCCGTTTTGAGGTCAAGACGCAGTACAGAAGTAATCAGCCATCAGTCATCAGCAGTCGGTTCTCCATCAGGGTCAACGTTATGGTACGCATCAAGATTGTCTTTACTGATTGCTGACCGCTTTTTTAATTTAGAAAAAAAATTGCAACCAAATTCCCTGCTTGGTGTGTATTGTAGATAAGCACCTTCGGAGGGACCTGATGCCTGAGTTAGATGATGAATTAATGGAACGCTACCAAAAAGGGGATGAAAACGCGTTTACGCTGCTCGTGCGCCGCCATCAGCAGCCACTTGTTAATTTCATTGCTCGGTTCATCAATGACAGGGACAGTGCTGAGGATTTGGCGCAGGAGACGTTCATCCGCATCTTTAAAGCCGCGAACCGCTACAAATCGGAGGGCGCGCATTTTAAGACGTGGATGTATCATATCGCCTCAAATCTTTGCAAAAATGAATTACGCAATCGAGGACGGCGGGACCGGTACAGAGTCGATAACGTTGTAAACAGTGGGAGCGATAGTGATGGCGACACAGAACAGATCGACTTAATCGCAAGCGCGCCCGCGAACCCCGAGCTCCAACCGGAAATCGCACTCGAACGCAAGGAGCTACGGAACGCTATTCAACAGGCAATCTCAGAATTACCAGAACAGTATAGACTCCCGCTTGTGCTTCGTGATCTACAGGGGCTGAGTTACGATGAAATCAGCGAGGTACTGGAACTTCGGAGCGGTACAACGAAATCTCGCATCAACCGCGCCCGGCTTATGCTTAAGGAAAAGTTAAAACCTTTTATTTGATGTCTTAGGAGTAACGCATGAACTGCTTACAGGCTGAGGAACACTTCTCTGCCCATCTTGAAGATACCCTCGATTATCAGACACTGCAGGGTTTTGAAGGGCACCTCGGAGAATGCGAGGTGTGTCAACAGGAGTATGCCCGATTTCAGGAATCTGTTAAAGCGGTACAGGAATTGCCGCAGATAGAACCCTCGCCGTACTTTATGTCAACGTTACAACAACGCCTCGCTACGGAACAACGTGAACCCGGTAGCGTTAAGGCAATTGCGACAACAAGTTGGAAACAGCTGCTTGACCTATTCCGTCGTCCGAAGTGGGCATTTAGTGGCATCATGGTATTGATTCTCACCGTAGCAGGGACCTATTTCTATCAAGAGCGTCCACTGTTCGATCAAAACCCCCGCCCAGTATCAGGAACAACTATGTCTCAAGGGGAACAGATAACAACATCGCCTGAGACACTTCGGATAGAACTCCCGCGTTTCGTCAGAAATAGCAGGCAGTTCGCACCGAGCGACGTTCTCTCAACACCAACGCAACCGATGCAGCAGCGTTATATGTTAAAGCAGGTGAGCTACACCAACGCCTCCACCAGCGGTGGGCTTTAATTGGATAATTCACGAGTACCTCTTTTTGTAAGAGCGAGCTTTGCTCGCGATTCCCGAAGATTGCTCAAAACATGCAAGCAAAGTTTGGATAATTCACGAGTACCCTCTTTTTGTAGGAGCGAGCTTTGCTCGCGATTCCCGAAGATTGCTCAAAACATGCAAGCAAAGTAAGGAAATATAGCATGTACCTGATAGCACCAAAACACCAACGATTGATAATCGGAATGCTCAGTCTACTTTTCTATACGGTCACACCGAGTGTCGCAAACGAAAACGTTTTGCAGCTTCTTGAAAAGGAATTCCAGAAGGTTGTCACTGACGCTCGTCCTGCCGTCGTGAAAGTTGTAGCGACATCGACACCGTTCCCACCGAACGCTGAAAAGTTGGTATTTACGCGCCAAGAGATCAGTTCCGGTATTGTTATCAACACCACTGGACACGTCGTGACAACCACATTTGAGATGGAAACACCAAGTAAGATTGAGATCGTCTTTACCAACGGCGCAGTTTCCGCAGCGGAACTCGTTGGCACCGATATATTTACGGATATTGCCGTCCTCCAAGTCGCGGAGGCACCGCTAACAACCTCACAGCCGCCGAAACCTGAAACCGTTGCATCTGCGCCGCCTCCCGCTCTGTCGCGGAGTAAGGCACGCATGTCGAGAGAATTTAAAATCACTGCTCCTGTGAAATGGGGGGACTCCTCAGAAATCAGTACCGGTTCTTGGGTTGTAACGATAGGAAGCTCTTACGGAAATAGCCCGATCGTTTCCTTCGGCATCGTGGGAGGATGGGATACCTTACCAAATCAATTGTGTAGGGAATTGATTAAAATTAATGCAGCAGTTACACCGGGCAACAGCGGCGGAGCCGTCATAAATACCTCAGGCGAAATTGTCGGAATGATACTTGCTGTGCTGACAGAGCCACCTGATACCACTAATTCATTGGTTGACACGTTTTTTCAGAAAGAGATCAATCCCGATATTGCGAAATTTCTTGTTCAAGAACTATCGCAAAAAAGCCGGACGCAGGAAATTGCCTTTGCGATGCCGATGGAGATGGTTCGCACAGTCGCTGAAGAAATCATTGAACACGGAAAAGTAGCACGCGGCTGGCTTGGTGTTGAGGTAGAGGTCGTTGACCTTGGTGTCTTCATTACGGGTGTGATTGAAGGCAGTCCTGCATACAAAAGTGGTCTTTTACCGAGAGATCTTATCCTCGAATTTAACGAAGTCCCTGTGCACTCCCATGACGAGTTGTTAAGATGCGTTGTAAGCGAGCGACCCGCCACGAAGGTTCAACTCAAAATCGGTAGAAATGGAACCAAGCAACACCGGACGGTAATATTAGGTGAAAGACAGTAGGACACCTAACGCGTTATTTTTTTAAACTCAGCAAGGTATGCTGCCGCGATCTCACGATTCCCTTTGATAATCAACAGATTCTCGTTATTCCGTTTTTCTGCGTTTTTGGAGAAGTTGTAGGACCCCGTAATCACCGTCTCTTCATCAACAACGATCACCTTGTGGTGCATCATCCCGCTATTTCCATCCTTAACAACCGGCAAGCCCGCTGCCTTCAATTTCTTAAATTCGGAATGCTGGTCCACCTGTCGCGCTTCAAATACACCCTGGACTTCAATACCGGATTGAAAGCAATCCTGCATTGCGTCACCGATCGCGTCGTGTGTAAACGAAAACGCCATAAAATGGATTGCATTTTTAGCAGCCTTGATCTCCTTCAGCAGTGGCGAAACTGTATCACTCTCTGGTGAGAAATAGGTGAAAATTTGCGTTCCATCGCTTAGGCTCACTTTCGGATACGCAATAAACGCGCCAGAAGACTTTCCAAGCTGCGGATCAAGAAACAACTCTCGAAACTCTTGTGTGAAGTTGTATGCCAGCGGCACTGAATCGATAAGTATGACGTTATTATTATTCCTATATGCGCCGTTATGCGTGATGTTATAAGAACCGGTCCAGACGTACCGCTCATCAATTACGATAAACTTGTGATGCATCAACCCATCATTATCACCGTCGTCAGCGACAGGAATCCCGACTTCTTGCAATCGTTCAATTTCGGATTCATTAATATTGTCCGCTTCTGTGAAGATCCGGACTGCCACCCCCCGATTGTGCGCTTTGATGAAAGCATCGGCTACTGGCGCAGCATCTAAATCATAGAGCGCAGCATCAACTCGCACCGTAGCAGCACCGAGTTTATCAACAAGCCGTCTTTCTAAGGAATACGAGCTGCCAGTTGCATTGACCTCACTGAAGTAGACCTCCCACGCCGCTTGAGTCGTCGTGTCAGGTCTACTCTTGTAATATCTGATGCCGAATCCGATCGCAACAGCACATAACAAGATAAGAAGAAAGGGGACGAATAATTTCGGCTTACTGACCTGCGGTGCTGTCGGAGTGTCGTGTGTGCTCGAATCACTATTCATGTTTTTTTAATTCCTTAATAGTGACATAAAACATTAGACACCCCACCTTTGGCGCGATTCCTCTAACGACTCAATTTTGGCATCTTCCTTCTTCCATGCGTAATGTCCTTTCGGTTTCTCACCGACCCATCTCTCATCAATCGGTTCCGACGCAAGCTGATAGCGTGTATCCGCCGTTATCCGAATTTTATCAGATGTGTTAACCAGAGAGGCGTGCATGAGGAACATGCTGAAAATAATAAGGTCCCCTGCCGAAAATGTCGTTGTCGCCCAGTACCCGCCAAATTTCTCGACGATTTCAAGCGGATCCTCGCTAAAATGCCCTTCAATCATATCGCGGTCAACATCTGCCTGTCCGTAAGTGGCGCGAACCTTTTCAAATCGGTTAGAACCGAGACAGAAGACAATAGGTCCCATATCAAGCGATACATCGCCAACGGGTGTCCAACAGGAATAGAGATCTTGCGTGCCTCTCCCCATAAAGACGATATCGTAATGAATCGGGGAACCTGAACCCGGTCCCGCTGTGCGAAGCCATTTGAAATCGAACGTGCGTGCCTCGCCGCCGAGGAATCGCTTGAAAAAGTCCATCACTGGCGCGCCTTCAACGACGGCTTTAAATGCTGGTAGCTGTGCCAATGCCTTATTCCCCATCGAACCGGTTGACGTGGGTTCGGGGTACTCCGGGTTGAAGATCCCGTCCATTAAGGGTGCATCGGGTGCAAGCATGCCTTTCGCTGCGAGTTTCTCCAGAATCCGTCGGCGCGCCGTGAGGACAGCATCCTTGTCGTGTAGCCCACGAATCAGGAGGTACCCGTCCGCTGCTATCCGCTCTTTCAGGGCATCGGGATTGTCAAGGATGTCATTGCTATCGCGTAAATCCGTGCTGACTTCTATTTTCTGATTCAAAAAAGGTAGCCTCATCTCAATTCCTCACTTGCGATGGCGGTGCTTCTTTTAACCACGCCAGATTAAAGCGATAATGCTGACGGCTGCTAATCAGATGAATGATGCCATTCGGTTTCCCTTGGCAAACAGCGAGGTAGCCCCCCGGTTCAGCACTGTTTAATCCCATCGTAAAGGGGCGTCCGTCCATCGTTTTGATGTCTCGGTCCTCGCCATCGTCTGTAATTAGGCGGGTATATTCCCACGTTTCGCCATCGTTGTATGACAACGCGCCGAAAAGTCCGGTAACGAGGCGTTCATTCCCGGACGCATCAATGATCGGCATTGAGGTCGCTTCTCTCCGGTCACCTGTGAAGGAGGCGAGGAAAATCGGTCCCTCTTGGAGCCGTAGTAGTACGCACCGCTGTCCACCCGAAACAGGCGGGAATTGACTTGCACTGTAATGCCACGTCTTGCCACCATCTGAAGAAACACTTTTCGGCATCCGTTCGTTAATTGTATCACCGCGTCCATACGCCATGAGCCTACCATCGGTGAGTTCAACAACAGCGGCGTGGATACCAGCAATCCATCCGCCCTGTTTTCCATCGGCAAATTCGGGGATCGGTTGTCCAGCCCCTGGATCGTACCACGTTTCCCCATCATCGTCGCTGAGCCATATCGCGGTGCCGCCGTTGCCGCCGCTTACTGCGTCGCAAGCGAGGAGTATAGAACCGTCCTGCCTTCGGAAAACGGAGGCGATCGGCATGTGTCGGAGCCGATGCTCTGGCGAAATAAAGCGAGATTTCGACCACGTCGCGCCGTTATCGTCAGAATAGCGCATCACTAACGCCAAAGGTCCCCACGTCGCGGCAGCCGAAAGCCCATTGAAATGATAAATCCGCCCGTTCTCATTCCGCCACAGAGACGTTGCATGATTATTCCGATCCGGTGGTCCCCAAAACGGTTCAGCAGGTTCCCATTCCGATTCACCAAAACGCAATCGACTTGCGGCGACCGTCAACTCGCGCCCACGTTCCGTAACACATGAATACCACGCCGCGAACATATCGCCGTTCGGGCATTCTGCTATCGCCGGGACGTGGTTATGTGCTGAGAAAAGTGGCCCGTTTGAACCTTCTGGAATTTTAACGAATGTCAACGGTTCTGCAAAGTAAGGTGCCTCTGGCGCAGGCGAACTTGCGAGTTCCTGTTTGACACCGCGTCCCCATAACGCTACTTTTGGTGCAGGTGTAGCCGATGTCTGGGGCATCTCACCACAGACGACCCGAAACCCGATGTACCAGTGTCTATCTTCAGGCACCGCCCCCATCCGATTCGCAGAACGTAAGTAACAAAGCAACGTCGAATGACTACCGCCCCGTGTAACGCGATACAATCCCGCTTCTCTACCGACGGGATCCACTTGTGGATGCGGTTCGTAGGGTCCGTACCAATCCTGACACCACTCCTCTACGTTCCCGTGCATATCGTGTACACCCCAAGCGTTAGGCGGTGTTTGCCCGACCTGTAAAGGGACTATTTCTTCGGCACCGCGGCTCCGATCAGTGTCCGGATACCAACTTTCGCCAACGTTTTTATGGAACTCAGCGGGCAAAGTATCACCGGTATGAAAATGCGTCGTCGTCTCTGCCCGGCAGGCGTATTCCCATTCTGCCTCAGTCGGTAGCCGATACGGAAGCCCTTCTTTCTCGGAGAGCCATTCACAGAAGCGCGTCGCATCGTGCCAATCCACAAACACGACCGCTTCATCATCGTCTCGTGAAAAACCGATGTCCTGAAGATTTTGCAGCGCACGATGTGTCGGATCAAACACCGTATACTGTGCATTGGTAACCTGAAAAACACCTATATAAAACGGTGTGCTGAGTGTTACCTCATGCACCGGATGTTCATCCCAATCGCCATCGCGGAGATGCGCTTTACTTTCCGTCAATTCATCTGACAGCGACGCGTTCTCTGACCCCATCATAAAGCTGCCGGGCTCAATCCTCACAAATTGCATACCGAGTGAATTAGTATGTGTCGGTTTCCCTTCAATCACCAACTTCTGCATAATTCCCTTCCCTATTCGGATAATACCTTAGGCTGTACCCTCACTTTCACGTCTACCGCCATCATTATACCAACTCGTAGCGAATTTGTCACCTGAAATATCAAAAAACGACTTGTCCTAATTGTTCCTATAATTTGGACATTTTAAAAAAAGTGATTTTTTTTTTGAATCAAAGTGACATTTTCTTTATTTTTCGAGGTCTTGCTTTATG
>VXXH01000818.1 GCA_009835515.1 Candidatus Poribacteria bacterium | reverse complement strand
CTGAACACCGAAATAGACAAGCGAAAGTTCAGCACCGTTGGCTACGCCACAAATCGGGATTTCTCACGCTACCGCTATAAGAATCAGATGCACGACCCCGATAAACTGTTAGAGATTTTCGGCAAAACCCCGTTCATCAACGGCGGATTGTTCGATTGCTTGGATAGCTGGGAAGCGACGGGCAAAGAGAGTTATCGGATAGATTGTTTCTCCGATAATCAGTACCACAAGTTATCCATCCCCAACCGCCTCTTTTTTGACACACAACAAGGACTCATCCCCCTACTTGAACACTACAAATTCACCGTCGAGGAAAACACACCGATAGAGCAGGAGGTGGCACTTGACCCCGAACTGCTCGGCAGAGTGTTTGAAAACCTACTCGCTGCCTATAACCCTGAAACCGGTGCGACGGTCCGAAAACAGACAGGCTCCTACTATACCCCACGCGCTATTGTTGACTACATGGTAGAAGAAGCATTGGTCGCCACGTTATCCCAAAAATGCAACCCAACCGACGGCGACGCAGAACTGTGGGATGAACGCTTACACTATCTCCTCGACTACGCCCAAGCCTTTGACGATGCCAACGAATGGTTTGATGATACCGAGACAGATGGCATCGTCCGAGCAATTTCTGAACTCAAAATACTGGATCCGGCAGTAGGTTCCGGCGCATTTCCAATGGGGATGCTCCACAAACTCACGCTTGCACTCCGGCGACTTGATCCAGATAACACCCGATGGGAACAATTACAGAAGGAACGCGCCGTCCAACGCACAGAAATCGCCTTTGATACACAAGACGACGAAGCACGCCGTGAAGAGCTCGTTGAAATTGACGAAACCTTCAAACGCTACCGAGATTCAGACTTCGGACGCAAGTTATACCTCATCCAAAACAGCATCTTCGGTGTAGACATCCAACCTGTAGCGTGCCAAATCGCCAAACTCCGCTTTTTCATCTCTCTCGCAATTGAGCAGGAACCCGAGCAAACCGCAGAGAATTTCGGTATCAAACCCTTACCGAATTTGGAGACACGTTTTATCGCCGCAAACACACTCATAGGTCTCAAAGCACAAGGAACATTAACCAGCAACACCGCACAAGACTTAGAACAGGCACTCCGCGACAACCGCGAACAACATTTCCACGCCACCACCCGCCAACGCAAACGCGCATGCAAGCAAAAAGACGAAGAATTGCGAGCAGAGTTGGTAACCGAACTCAAGCGTTTCGGCATGCCTGCAGATGACGCTGAAAGGATTGCCCGTTGGGACCCATACGACCAAAACGCCACCGCCGACTGGTTTGACTCAGAATGGATGTTCGGAATCACAGATGGATTTGATGTGGTGATTGGCAATCCGCCTTACATTCAATTGCAAAAAGATGGTGGGCGGCTTGGAAAACTTTATCAAAATGTAGGATTTAAAACCTTCATCCGCACCGGTGATATTTACTGTTTGTTCTATGAAAAAGCGAATCAACTTTTGAAAAACAACGGATATGTCTGTTTCATTACTTCCAATAAATGGATGCGCGCTGGCTACGGTAAAAAATTAAGGGATTACTTTGTAACGCTCACCCAACCGATTCAACTGCTGGATATGGGACCAGATGTATTTGATGCTACCGTTGACACAAACATCTTGCTTTTCCAAAATACTATTGTTGATAATTCTACCGGCTTTAGAGCCGTATCTCTCGGAGCAGACTTTGACAAACAGACCGGCAGCATAGCCCGATACTTGAGTGATAATGGTTCAACGATGGAGATGCCCGCTAAAGGTGAACCGTGGGCGATACTCTCATCTGCTGAACTTGCACTAAAACGTAAAATAGAGGATATCGGCAAACCGCTTAAAGATTGGGATATAAAAATTAGTTTTGGAATTAAAACAGGCTGTAACGAGGCATTCATCATAGATGAAGCAAAACGTGAAGAACTTATAGATCAAGATCCAAAGTCAGCAGAAGTCATCAAACCACTTCTACGCGGTCGAGATATTGAACGCTACCATGCCCAATCAGTGAAATCTTACTTGTTAGCAACTAATTATGATCTGAATATCCCAAAAAGGTATCCTGCTATCCATACCCACCTTGAGACTATAGGAGAGCAAATAGAATCCGGAGAAATAAAAGCAAGAGGTAAAGGACTTCTCAATAGGGACGATCAAGGTGAAAATTGGTGGAATCTCAGGGCTTGTGCTTATTATGCTGAATTTGATAAAGAAAAAGTTGTATGGAAACGGATAGGTTCAATATTGCGTTTCGCATATATTCAACATCCGATGTTTTGTCTTGATAGCACTTGTATTGCTACAGGTGAAAAAGTTAAGTTTCTTAATGCTGTGTTAAATTCTCGTGTTTCTCATTATCAACTGTTTGACCTCGCTCCCAAAACAGGCACAGGTGACTTGATTGTAAGCGTGCAAGCATTAGAACCGCTTCTCGTCCCCACTATCACAAAAGCCAACGAACACCTTGTTACAGAG
>VXXH01000627.1 GCA_009835515.1 Candidatus Poribacteria bacterium | reverse complement strand
GTGACCCTCAGCTTGGGAAGCTGACGCTCTACCGCTGAGCTACACCCGCATTAATTCTATTATATCATACACTTCTGGGATTGTCAATGAAAGTTGAAATAAGAAGCAGGCATCGGCAGGATAAACAATTATGGGTTGCAAGTTTCGCCTGATGCCCGCTTTTCTGTTGCGCTAAGACATGCGGACTTCGCCTACAATATGGGTCATCCGGAATATCTACTGCAATTTATCTAATTCACCCAAAACCTGCGCTGCACTTAGCGTATTATCCGGCGGTGCATTTTCGACGTGCTTGAAGGCGATGTGCCCCGCCTTATCAACAATGAATACGCCACGCGTGGTAATACCGACCTCTTCGAGTGCCATGCCGAACTGCTTGGAAACCTCAAGATTCATATCCGCAAGCAAGGGGAAATCGACACCACCGAGTTCCTGGCTCCATGCCTTGTGTGCGAAGGTCGAATCGCGGTTGATAGCGATAACATCAGCACCTTTCGCGCGAATCGCATCAAGGTTTTCGTTGAAATCTGGCACTTGCTCAGCACAGACGGGTGAGAAAGCGAGCGGGTAAAAGAGCACTACTAAATTTTTGCCTGAATAGTCGCTCAGTGAAACTTCGGTATCTTCTTGATTGACTGCCCCGTTCAAGGTGAAATCCGGTGCAGCACTGCCTACATCTGCCATTAAAATCCTCCTATATGCACTTGGATAGGACTTACGCATGCTGCTCTTTTGTAGCATAGGAAACTGTTGGTCTCCTGTGCCAAGAGACCGTCTGCGTTTTTTCCAAGCACCCGACTTAACAGTGTGTGCTAAAATCAAAATTGCGTAAGGCCTATTAGCGTCGTTTATATCGTTTCGGTTTATGGAAAAATTATTTCCTTTTCAAGGCTGCCCACGATGTCGCAAGTTTGCCTCGCGGTTCAATTGCTGTGAGCGTCGCTGTTGTATTGCCGTTAACACTAACATCGTCGAAACTGGCTTGGGTATCCCACGTCCAGACACCAACTCTTCCGAAAGGATACGCCTCATCAATAAAGACCCCTTGCTTTATTCCGTTAATAGCGACAGTGATCTGGCTGCCTTTAACTTCAACCTGGAGTGTGAACCATTCCTGACGGGCAAGCGTTAATCCGATAGGTTCAATGTCGTGTTCAATCTCATCTCGTCCTTCAAACCCGTCTTTAAAAGCAGTACTCCGGCGATGTCGCCACAATTCGGACTTGTTCTCCTTCGGACAAATGAGATACACATAATACTCAAATTCACTTTGTGCTCGGAAAACGATGCCAGCCCAGTGTCCTGCTTCAATACGCACCTTAGCCGCTAACGTGTGATCTGCCCAGTCTGCGCCATCAGCCAACGTATGCTGTGCTTTACCCCAGCGCATTGTCTGCTTATAGACCCCTTCTTCCACTTCCCAACTTCCGTTCGCAGGGGTCCAATCGGCGGCATCGTCGTCAAACGTCCATATTTGCTCTTCAGCAGTGGCAACAGAGACGAGACAGATACTGATGCACACCATAAATAGTACAAATCCGCTTTTCATAATGCCCATCATGTTGACGAGTTAGGTTAAACCGACAGTAGGGCGAGGCACCATCACCTCACCCTACCCTTAAAACATTTATTTTGCTTTAAGCTTACCCCACTGTGTAGCGAGTTTATCTTGGGGTTCAACAGAAAGCGTTCCGATTTCCATCTCTTTAACTTCGGCCTCGGTCAATGCTACGGAGTAAATACGGGATTCCTCAATGTGGGCGTTGAGCTCGCCGGGGCCACCAAGTCCGTTTGTATGACGTTTTCCCCAAATGGCTTCAGCATCACCCGTTGGCCAGGTTTTGATGTCGCCCTTTTCATAACTACCAAGATTCACACCGTTACGGTAGCCAGTTATCTTGTAAGTTCCGCCCTTATCTTCGTAAGTGAAGGCTAAGTAAACCAGTTCGCCTTCTTTCTTTTCATTGTGGGCCTTGGGAAAATCTTCAGTGCGGTGGAACCAGCTGCTTCCAGACATCCACTGACTTGGTTGGCGTTCGGCGTAGACGACTGCATTGAACTGGTCTTCGCTCACTTTGTCCAATGTGAGTGCTGAGCCTGCCGTTGCCGCGAGACTGTCCAAAGCAACCCATGTCATCAAGGTCTTTTCTTCGATATCGGGACCCGTATACTCAAGTGCGTGTGCCCATTTTCCGGTCGCAACAACAAGTTGACCATCTTTGAGTTCGGCACCGTGGAGGTCTATATCATCCCAGTTTCCAATTTCGTCTTTTTCACTATCAAATAGCCACCACCCAAGCAGTTTGTCTGCTTGCGCGCCTTGTGCAAATACTGCTGGTGTCGATAGACTTAACACCAACAAAACAGCACAAATATAATAGACTTTCATTCTCATTGCGAATTGCTCCTGTTTGGTTCAGGTTAGATTCAGCGCGGGCAGTTTATCTTGCGGACAGAAAACAGATTGTGCTGCTACCCGCATTAGGTAAGTCAAGAATATTATACC
>VXXH01000779.1 GCA_009835515.1 Candidatus Poribacteria bacterium | reverse complement strand
CCAAAAAACATCGCGTATTCATGAGCTGGAGCAAAGCCCCTTGGTCTTTTACGACCTCCTGGGTTGGAACAGACTGCTACAATTCCAAGTTCGTTGTTCTTGCCAAATAAATGCTGGAGAAGGTACCGAAGATTGGAAGCTTCCACATCATCAATAGCGGCGCAAAGGATGCCATTATCTACCAACAATTCGCGTGAGGTTGAAATTCGATCGGTCATCAATGACATCCACGACGAATCCTTGTAGTTGTTTTTATATAGAATCGCAGAAGCATCGGTGTTATAGGGTGGATCAATATAGATGGCTTTTAAAGATTCACGGTATTTCTCTGTCAACAGGTTTAGTCCTTGAAAGTTTTCACCGTGAATTAGCAAACCCTCTGTCTCATTATCCAGATCGTCAAAATGCGACAAGAGGCGATCTGTGAAATCAGAATCAAAATGGCGAGTGTCTAAGACAAGATTCCGATTTTCTTTCAGGAAGTCAACGGAGAGCGATTCGGTGTAGGAGGTACAGATGAGATCGTTGTCTATTTCGTGTATAGCAAACAGGTCTTTCCACTCCTCAAGTTGGGCAGTGTTCTCCGCTATTTCGCGGTAAAATTCTTCTGGCACACGGTCAAGCGTAAGGCAGTAATTGGTGGAGAGAACAAACTTCTTTTTCAACCAGAGTCGTTTCTGAAATTCTTCAATGTGCACCAAAAAATTGATAATTTTGGAAGCGATGCAATGGACAAGTTTACCTGTTTCAATCCAATTTACCTTTGTTAAGTGTTCCTTTTGAAAATTGGCATCATCGAAAATGAGTGAGGATAACGGCATCACTTCGTTTTTGATGTAAATATCAAGTTCTCGGTTGAGAAATTGCTTAAGGTCTTTGTGAATAAAGAAGTCTGCAGTGTTAGGACGTGTATAGGTTTGAAGATGTTTTTTAAGGTCCCTCAGTGCGTTATAGTGATCAGTCAGGCATTCTATGATTTCTTCTTCAGCTGCATCAATAATTTTGTCTTGTTGGTCTCGGGTACCGTAACGAGATTTCTCTTTATCGGCAAGCGGGCGGTATACAAATGGGATCCAGATCTCATTGGTTTCCGGTTTATAGGTTGTTTCAGAAGATAAAGGAATGAAAAAACGTTTCGCACCTTGGACATTGTCTTTTTCAATGTCTACATCGCGGAGGTCGAAGATGACAGTTGTACCCTGAGATTTAAAACGATAATCGGAGAAGTGCTCACCACTTTTTACATAATATTGATCGCGGTTTGCCCAGTGGAGATAGATTTCTTCACCATTATAGGGGACAGCGTAACGTTCAGTTTGTGAGTAGCGTCTACGTGGGATAAAGTCGCCATTATCGTAGTAACGGGAAAAAAAAGCATGGAGGTGATTGAAAACGGCATCTGCGCGTTGGTCATGGGTTTGCGGGGAGCCAACTTGTTCCTTCCCCTCAAGGTATTTCTGGACAAGAGGTGTTTCTTTGTATGTTTCGTTGATTAGGTTTCCATCAGCATCCAGAACTCCATCGCCAAAATTTTGCCGGATCTGTTGTGCAAGATTCTCTATTTCTTGGCGATCAGATTCAATTTCAGGATTTGCATCAAGTGCCTTGTTTATTTCCGCTGGGAGTTCCTCGTCAATGAAGTTTTGGAGTTGGTCACGTCTATAGTTGATAATGCGATATATCCCAGAGTTAAGGTCGGAGGCATCAGCACGGAAGAGTTGTTGGAGGAGATTTTGTAGTTTTTGTAAGGATTCTTGCATATTTTTCTGATCTCGTTATCTGAAAGTCGGGATTTTAGATTACCCTTTAATCATATCAGAATTTTGCTGGTGATGTCAAGAAAAAATTGTATCCACAGAGCGAAGTTAGGAAACCTCGCCAGTAGCAAGGGTTTTGAAGTATCCAAGGTTTCCGTGTAAAATCCGGTTCGGTTAGGAATGCAGATCGCAACCCCCCTTTATCCCCCCCTATCAGGGGGGCAGGTGAGTACACCGCAAAACCGAACCTACCGGGCCAGGGGCCTCAACGGTTATTTTTTCTCCTCCAATGCTTTTGGGTCTTGGGGTGTGATGTTTACTATGTCTTGTTCTGTGTTGAGGGCGTTGCAGGCGACGAGGGTTTTTAGGATTTGGTGTGCTAATGCTACGTGTTTCGTAGCCTCTTCGGGGTCTTCTGCTTGGAAGAGGCGTTGCTTCTGGTAGCCGTAGAGGGTTTCTAATTCTCGTGTGAGGTTTTCGGGGCTGATGAGGTCTGGGACACGGTAATTCGCGCAGTACTCGTCTCGGGTTTGGTTAAAGAGGTCGCGGTATTTCTCAGGAAATTGGCGGTGGTTGATGTCCAAGCGTCGGAATTGATTGAATAGGTCTTGGCGGCGCTGCTTTTCATGCGCCGCACGTTCTTGGTTAAAGTATATCTGGTAATTTTTGATGTATTTGTCTGCACGTCGTTCATTGAATGCCGCGAGAGCACTCTCATTGAGTTTCTCGTCTGTTTCCTTGCCGTATTTTTC
>VXXH01000625.1 GCA_009835515.1 Candidatus Poribacteria bacterium | reverse complement strand
GGAACTATCAATGAAAAAGCGTTTAATTTCCATCGATATAAAGTCCGCATTTCTCCTATTGATTGGTATCTCTATCCTATTGGTGGGTTGCGAGAGAGCGCGCCAACAGGCAGGTGTTCTTTCAACCGCGCCCGCAGAACAAGCACACGCCGTGATTGGTTCATTGAACGACAGTGGCGTAACCGGAATGGCAGTTTTCACACAAAACGGTGACCAAATCACGTTCACGGCTGAAATCCAGGGCGCGTCCCCCGGTCTGCACGCCATTCATATCCACGCAAACGGTGATTGTAGTGCGCCCGACGGGACATCCGCTGGCGGTCACTGGAATCCCACTGATGTTGCGCACGGGAAGTGGGGAGAAGGTGAGTTTCATCTTGGGGATATCGGCAACATCACTGTCGGCGAAGATGGAACCGGTCGTATTACATTGACGACAGATCTCTGGGAAATCGGCACCGGTTCTGACGTAGATGTCGTCGGCAAAGGTATCATTGTCCATGCTGATGCGGACGATTTCGTCTCGCAACCTTCGGGCAATGCGGGCGCGCGTATCGGGTGCGGTGTCATCGTATTAGCGGAATAGGACTTACGCAAAATTCCTTCCTTTCCTCACAGCATCGGAAGATTAGAAGGATGGAAGCGTGGAAGATGGACTTCCATCCTTCCTTTCCTTCCAATATTGCTTTGTGCATAAGTCCCGTTATTAAACTTTGGACGATTTTTTAAATCCTCAAGGAGTACTGAAAATGGCAAAAGCCCTCTCACTCGTGGCACACAACGACTTAGAGAGCCAAGTTGAGGCACTGGAAAGAGACGGTTATGTCTACTTCCCCGGCGTGCTTGACGCTGAAGAAGTTGCCGAATTGCGAGCCACTATGGAGCGATTAGAGACGATCCCGGAGTGTTTGGATCGGCATCAAACGCCTCAAAATGGCGACGGATTCCTGAATAAAATCATCAACAACTCGTTTAATCGCGACCTGTTGTATCTCCAATTCCTTGACAAATCACCGATTATTGAAGTTGCCGAGGCGACGCACGGCGAGGATTGTCATTGCATCGGTATGCAATCGTGGATAACAGGCCCGGGACGACCCGATCAGGGGTTACACACCGATTGGCTGCCCATCGGTCTACCTGCAGACGTCCGTTCGGATCCACGCGTTAAAGTCCCAATCTTCATCACCACCGCTCATTACTATCTCAATAATATGTACGAGGAATTGGGACCCACAAAGTTTGTGCCGGGCAGCCATTTCTCAGGGTGCTCTCCAAACGGAGCAACCGAGTGGAATAACCGAGGTGAAGAGAGTATTTTATGCAATGCGGGGGACGTGGTGCTCTTTCGCAGTGAAGTCTGGCATCGTGGCACTGCTAATACGAGTGACGAAACCCGTTACCTTTTGCAGGTCCACTATGCCATGCGGATGATTACACAGAAATATCCGCCTTATTTGAACAAATTTCAGTTTGATCAATCAATTCTCGCGCAAACGAACCCCCGACAGAGACGGCTCCTCGGCGATCATCGACCGAGCAATTATGATTGAGAAGCACCTAAGACACCATGGACACACAACGGACGAGCGAGCAGATTGAATTTTACCGTGAGAATGGGTTTTTGATTATTGACGATTTCCTGCAAGGTACCGAGTTGTCGTTGTGGCAGGATGCTGTTGATGAGGCCATCATACAACATGTAGGGCGTGACGATGCCTATCACAATCAGGGAGGGGGAGACAGTTACTACGAGAACGTCTTCGTTCAATGCGTCAATTTGTGGAAGACAAGCGAGAAGATTAAACAGTTGATTCTTAATCCTGAGTTGGGTAAACTGGCAGCAGATCTCGCTGGCACTTCGGGTGTGCGATTATATCACGACCACGCCATGGTTAAGCAACCGTGGGCAAATCCGACGAACTTCCATGTTGATAATCCTTATGATCCGTTTTATTCACATCAGGCAATTATGTTCTGGATAGCACTTGATGATACAACCGTCCAGAACGGGTGTTTGTATTTTCTGCCCGGCACACATAAGACGAGCGGTTTTGAGGTTGGCGGGAATCTCGGACAGGCTGGCATCGGCGAACTGTTCCGCGAATATCCAGAGTGGGTGGAGATTGAACCCTACGCCGCTGAGATGAAAGCAGGAGCGGGTGTATTCATCAGCGGGATGGTCGCGCATGCGGCGGGACCGAATATGACGACGCATCCCCGCCGTGCGTTTGCGATGCTCTTTATGCCGGAGGATGCCACATTCAATGGTAAGAAAAGCGCACTGCCCGATGAAGTGGCCGCGAAGTTGAAGACCGGCGACGTGTTGGCGGACGATGCACATTTGCCATTGGTTTTCTCATATCAAAACAGTAGCACATTATAAACAAGATTTACACAAATTGCGGAGAAAAAGACATATTGGAACCAAAATGCCCTGCAGTGAGAGTATTTCGGCGTTTTAACCCCCTAAATCCCCCTTATCAGGGGGACTTTAAAAGCAAATGCGTAAGTCCTAAGG
>VXXH01000653.1 GCA_009835515.1 Candidatus Poribacteria bacterium | reverse complement strand
ATTCGGGAGAGAGCATGCTACAACGCTGCGGAGATGCTTCGACAATGAAAAGTGCGAAAAATCGTTTTTATCCTGATGATGTTTTGTATGGTAAGTTGCGATCATATTTGGATAAAGCAGTTATCGCTGAAATGGAAGGAATTTGCTCAACCGATATTCTTGTATTTACTGCAAACTCAAAAGTGGCACCAAGATTTTTAGTTTATCTTCTGCATACCGAAGCGTTTGTGAATCATGCTGTAGCAACATCAACAGGAATAAGCCACCCAAGAACATCGTGGGATTCTTTGGGAAAATTCACCTTTGCCCTTCCGCTGTCTTCCGAACAACGCTCCATTGCTGCCGTTTTCCAAGCGATTGACGAAAAGACAACAACCCTTGAACGAGAAGTTGAACTGATAGACGAACTCTTCCACGCCACGCTTGAAGAACTCATGACAGGGCAGCGGTCTGCTGTGTCGTTGATCGAAAGTGGAGAGATACAATGAGCGAATATACGGCTGTTCAAGAACCGATGCTTCGTTATGGCGATCAAATTGGGTGGACGTGTGTCTCCCAAACGGAAGCAATGCAAATGCGTGGCGGTGACACAGAACTTTACTTCGCTGAGGTATTAGCGGCGCAGCTGCTGAAACTCAACAAACGGGTGTTGACCGAATCCGAGTGTACGGAGGTTATGCGACAGTTGCGTTCTCTTAAACCGACACTTGAGGGGAATCAAGACGCACTTGCGTGGCTGCGCGGGGAACGGTCAATTTTCGTTCCGAGTGAAAACCGAGAACGCAACGTCAGGCTGATCGATTTTGAGACACCTGATAACAATCTGTTCCATGTCACCGATGAATGGCGGCAGAGAAGTGCCGTCTACCGCAATCGCGCCGATGTGGTGTTCCTGATTAATGGAATCCCTATCGCAGTGGTGGAAGCCAAAGATGTGAACAAAACTGACGGATTAGCACTCGGTGTGGAGCAGATCCGCCGTTACCACAACGAAACGCCGGAGATGTTCACCACGGCGCAACTCTTCGGTGTCACGCAACTAACGGACTTTTTCTACGGTGTGACGTGGAACACCAACCGCAAAAATCTCTTCAACTGGAAAATTGACGAATCTACTAACTACGAACAGAAAGTCAAGACGTTCTTCGATCGCGATCGCTTCCTGAAGGTGCTGCAGCAGTCCATTATCTTTCAGAACAAAGACGACCAACTCACCAAAATCGTGTTGCGTCAACACCAGACGCGGGCAGTGGAAAAAGTGATTGAACGGGTCCATAATCCAAACAAACGGCGCGGACTTATCTGGCATACGCAGGGCAGCGGCAAAACGCTCACCATGATAACCGTCGCGGCACGACTCTTACGAGGTCGGGAACAGACGGAAAAGCCCACTGTGCTGATGGTGGTTGACCGCAATGAACTGGAGAGCCAACTCTTTAGAAACATCACTGGTTACGGCATCACAACGCTCGAAGTCGCACAAAGCAAAGATGATTTGGAAAAGATTTTAGCCTCCGATTACCGTGGTTTAATCGTGTCAATGATTCATAAGTTTGATAAGCGACCCGCGGACCTTAACACCCGTGAGAGCGTGGTCGTGCTGATTGACGAGGCACACCGCACGACCGGCGGTAATTTTGGAAATTACCTGATGGCTGCGCTTCCGAATGCGACCTATATCGGCTTTACCGGCACCCCAATTGACAGGCTTTCCAAAGGCGACGGAACTTTCAAAGTATTCGGGAAAGACGACGATCAGGGTTATCTCGATAAATACGCCATCTCGGAATCCATTGAAGACGGTACGACTGTGCCGTTGAATTACGCGCTTGCTGCCTCTGAATTACAGGTTGATCGCGAGACGTTGGAACGGGAATTTCTAAACCTCGCGGTAACAGAAGGAATGAGTGATCTGGAGGAACTCAACGCAATTCTTGATCGTGCTGTTCAGTTGAAGGAGATGATGAAAGCACCTGAGAGGGTTGATGGTATCGCTGAATATATCGCCAAACACTTCCATGATACTGTGGAGCCGATGGGGTTCAAGGCGTTTCTGGTGGCTGTAGACCGCGAGGCGTGCGCGTTGTATAAGCAGGCACTGGATAAGTATCTACCATCGGAGTATTCGGAAGTTGTCTACTCAGAGGACAACCGAGATTCCGAGTCAATGAAAACTTATTACCATACGGAGGAACAGGAAAAAGAAATTCGTAAGAAATTTATCAACAAAAATGAGCAGCCGAAGATCCTGATCGTAACCCAGAAATTATTGACTGGTTTTGACGCGCCAATTCTTTACTGTATGTATCTTGATAAACCGATGCGTGACCACGTGCTATTACAAGCAATCGCACGGGTCAACCGACCCTATGAGGACGAAGATGGTTTGGTAAAACCCGCCGGTTTCGTCTTAGATTTTGTCGGCATCTTTGAGAACCTTGAAAAGGCACTTGCCTTCGATTCTGATGAAGTGGAGAGCGTGATTCGGAATATTGATGTGCTCAAGGAGGACTTCGCTAAAC
>VXXH01000524.1 GCA_009835515.1 Candidatus Poribacteria bacterium | reverse complement strand
TGATAGCCCCTTGTCTATGTGGATAGATCGGCTTTGATTGTTAATCTAACTGCTTTGATGTAATATTACAATACAAAGAGGCAAATTGTGTTAGTTCCCAGCGTTAATAGTCTATCACGCTTTTGATCGTTTGACAAGTTTTTCCTCGTTGTTCAATTCCTGAGTTTGTGCTACAATAAAACGGAAATTGGAATAAAAAGTTGACACCTATCAGGAGACAAAAATGACAGAGAAAAAACAAAATGCGCACCGTAGGCTGCCGATCTGCACACTCGGTGCGGATGAACACGGCAAAACGACATTGACAGCTGCGATAGCGAAAGTTGTCTCAAGAATCGGAGCGATTCACACCGATGGAGACAGCGATTTTGAAGCGCAACCGCCTATTAACCACCCAATCCGAGAAGGGGTCGGCATTACCTACCGCAGGATAGCCTACGAAACCAGCGGCAAACTTTATACACAAATTGACTGTGAAACACATCTCGATGTTGTCAAAATGTTAATCAGCGGCTCCCCTGCAATTCAGGGTGGGATTTGGGTGGTAAATGCAGTTGAGGGGATCACACCTGATTCCCAAGCGCAACTCCACCTCGCGCATCAGATGCATATACCGACAGTCCTTCCTTTTCTCAATACAGGTGGTATTTCAAAAGACGACGAACTCTTGGACATCTGTCTACTGGAGATGCGTGAACTACTTAGCGAGTACGAATGGAGAGAAAAGACTGCCCCGATAACAATCGGTGACGCGCTTAAGGCATTGGACTACAGAGGCAGTAGCATTACCTCCGCACAATGGCAGCCAATTGTTGATCTGGTCTTCGCCATGAACCGTACAATGCCAGCCCCCGTGGATACTAAGCACTTGCCGCTTATCATGCCAATCCATGAAATCATCGAGGAAACAAAGGATCGGGTATCCGTACGTGGTGAGATTGTGCAGGGGCAACTCGCCGTTGGTCAAGCGGTAGATATTGTCGGTAAAGGCGATAGGATTAAGACGCGGGTTCTCAGCACAAAGGAGAATGAAGTGTCCGTTGAATCGGAACCGGATTGGTTGTCTATTGGACAGGTGCTTTGTCCACCAAAGACGATTAAATCACATTCCGAATTCACTGCGCTCGTCTATCTACTAACGCAAGAAGAGAGTGGCACACATATCCCGGTCATCGAAAACGACAGACCCGACATTTACCTCTGGGGCATTGATATGCCAGCGCACCTAAAACTCCCGTCTGGACTTTCCCTTATTACACCGGGGGATTATGCACACGTCACGCTCACACTCGACTTACCGTTAGCCATGGAGGTCGGTACCCGATTTGAGGTGAAAAAGATGGGTTCTCGGATCGGTCTCGGTGTTGTGACGGGTGTGGAATAATCCGTTTTCTATCCCGCAGCGATTGCGTCTTGTAGCGCGAGATCGCCAGTATACAATGCCCGCCCTATAATTGCTCCGCTGGCACCGATATTTTTCAAAGCGGTTACGTCAGTGAGCGACGTGACACCGCCTGAAGCGATCACATTCGCAGAGACAGCATCAATAATATCTGCTGTTGCGTCAACATTCGGTCCCTTGAGCATACCGTCGCTTTTGATATCGGTGTAAATAAATGTTTGCACGTCTGTCATCTCTCGTGCGAATTCGACAGCGGGTTTCTGAGAGACTTCCAACCAGCCTTCTGTAGCAACCAGACCGTCTTTCGCGTCAATGCCGACAGCGATGCGCGCGCCATATTCAGTACACGCCTGCTTCACCAAATCCGGTTGTTTGAGAGCAACCGTGCCTAAAATGGCGCGATCCACGCCTAATGCCAGAACCGCTTCCAACTGTTCCATGCTACGGATACCACCGCCAAGCTGAACGGGTATATCAAGGATAGCGACAATCTCGCTGACGATATGGAGGTTCGCTGATTCACTTCGAAACGCGCCATCTAAATCTACGAGGTGTAAGTATTCCGCACCTTCGGCTTGCCAGCGTCGCGCCATCTCTACAGGCGCGTCCGAAAAGACGGTCTCCTGTGAGGCGATACCTTGTACTAAATTTACACATTTTCCACCGCGAAGATCTATTGCCGGTAGTATTTGCAAAGTTTTTCCTTTCCGCAGTTGACGGCACAGCGGAGTGTGCCTACTACTATTCATCTCGGAAGATACCGAGCAATTTCAATTGTACGATTGAGATAACAGCAATAATGAAAAACAGTACCCAGCCGATTGTCGCCGCATAACCGAGACGCATGAACTGAAAACCGTTTTTATAGAGATACATCACGATGGTTGAACCCGCATCCGCAGGTTCACCACCGTTCGTTAAAATAAATGGAAGATCAAAGAGTTGAAGCGACCCAATCATAGAGACAACGACAACGAAGGCTATCACGGGTCGTAGCGAAGGCAGCGTGATATGAACGAATGCCTGCCACCAGTTCGCACCGTCAACCGCTGCCGCTTCGTATAACTCCTGTCGGATCCCTTGTAAACCCGCCAAGAAATAGATCATGTTGAACCCTGCCC
>VXXH01000336.1 GCA_009835515.1 Candidatus Poribacteria bacterium | reverse complement strand
ATCTATAGAATCACAATGGGACTCAGTTTACTTGAACAAGAATAGAGTTTTCATTAGCGTATATGCAACTTTCGGGTAAATAGCGTGAGTTTGAAAATAAAAAGGTGAGTGTAAGCGTAGGAAACCCTTGATTACTATCACACTTTTATCGAACTCACGTTAGTACTAAGTTTAACCTACAACAATTTGAAAGGATTTTAATATGCCAACTTGCAGATTATGCCGAATTACATGCTATGAGCAAGAGGATTGGACTGGAGATGATCATCCGTACATCTTGGTTAACAGCAGAAGGGTCTGGGGACCAAGACGAACGGATGAGGGACAAACACACGAAATTAACCTTGATGTTCAGTTTAATCACCGAGTAAAGTTGACGTTAATGGAGGATGATAGGTGGGAGGAGGATGATCAGATCGGTTCTCACATCATCACGCGTGGGGATATCAGCGAAGATGAAAAGGAATTAAAGTTCCGTGAGGATGACGCGAATTATTCAATCTGGGTACTGGTGAGTCCCTAAGGAAATTGAAATATCTAATTCGGTTTTGTAATTGGCTGTAGACAAAATCGGTTTTGCAGTGTTTAACGTTTGCGGTAGGGGCTGGGCAGCCCGAAAAACCTCTGCCGCAAATACATATATTCTTCGGATAGGATTATTGAGTGAGGTCTCCGGACATCAATCCTCTTATCAATTTATGAGCTAATTTGTAGGTATTTCGGCATAGAAGCCAGTTGTACTCATGACATTTCACACATACTCCCTTAGATGCACCAAAGTCCGATCCACCGCACCCAGATTCTCCGCAATCAACTGCTTTCCAATATCGCCTGCTATCGTCCGCGCATCCGCATCGTCCAACCACGCTATAATAGCATCTGCCAATTCTTGCGCAGTCCGAACCAGTTTTGCCCCACCCCTATCTACAAGCAGAGACGCTTCGTGTGCATTCTGGATCGTCGGACCAAAAATTACAGGCTTCGCCATCGCAGCCGGTTCCATCACATTGTGAACACTCCCACGGAAACTCCCACCGACAAACGCTATATCTGCCAACGGATACAACTTCGCAAGAAGTCCCACTGTATCAACGATAAGCACATCCATCGCCGATAAATCTGCCTCAGATGTGAGTTCAGAAAAACAGAGATGCGCCAATCGCTCGCGCATTAGATGCCCACGAATCTCCTTGATCCGTTCAGGGGTCGGTTCATGCGGAACCAGAATTAGATGCAGATGGTCTTCCGGCGCGTTTTGCCGCAGCAACTGATACGCACGCAGCAGCACCCTTTCATCCTCTGTGTAGGTGCTACCAGCGATGAGGGTAGGACGCTTTAAACTTCCCTGTCCCAGAAAAAATTCGGCATCAGATTCAACAGAGACCGCCCGCCGGTAAACCTGTTCATAGCGCGTATCTCCCGTAACAACAATCTCATGTGTCGGAGAGCTGAGTTCTTGAAAGCGCGCCGCATCCGCTTCTGAAATCGCACAATGCACGCGGATGTGCCGATGTACACTCCGAAAAAACGGTTTCGCAAAGCGCGACAACCGTTTCGATGCAGCGTGTAGCGTTCCGGCGACCACGATAATCGGAATCTCGTATTTAGAGGCTTTCCAGACGAGGTTGGGCCAAATGTCGAATTTGGAAAAAACTATTAACGAAGGTTCGATCAGTTGTATCAAGCGTTTAGCGTTCCGCGGTGTGTCTAAAGGGAGATAGACAGCCGCATCAGCATAACGGTAAGATTGAGCATTCGGCGCAACGGAGGGGGAAAAGAAGGTTAAGACAATTCGCGTCTCAGCATAAATCGCTTCGATGAGCGGTTTCGCCTGCTCAAATTCGCCGACGGAGGTAAAATGGAACCAGGCAGTTTTTTCTAAATGTCGAGCCGTCTGAAGTCGGTTTGCCAGTTCTACAAATACACATTTCCGCCCTTTGATACCCTCTTGGATCTTGGGATTACAGCACCTCGCGCAGTGAAAGCCTACGAACATCGCGGGCACTGCGAAGGCGTTGTAGACAAGTTTCCAAAGCATAGCAAACCGTAGGGGAACAGGAAAAGGCGAAAATGGAAGGATAGAAAAATTTTTCAACCTTCCATTCTGAAGGGTAGAGGCTTACAATACGTCTAAGATTTTCTTCTTCAGCGCATCTTTGGGCATCGCACCAACAATCTGTCCCGCAACTTTGCCGTCTTTAAACACAAGCAGGGTTGGGATGCTCCGAACGCCGTACTGCATCGCGGTTTGACGGTTATCATCAACATTCACTTTTCCAACTTTGAAAGCTTCCGAATTCTCCTCGGCGAGTTCTTCCAAGATCGGCGCAATCATTTTGCACGGACCGCACCACTCCGCCCAAAAGTCAACTACAATCGGTGTATCCGATGTAAGCACCATTCCTTCAAACGTATCGTCACTAATTTCAAACGTATTCGCAGCCATGATAGCTCCTTTTTGTTTTTAGTAGACAAACTGCCTCTTTATAATATTATGTTTCAGCAAACTCCCTTATGAGTGCATCAAGACATTAATC
>VXXH01000363.1:1320-2537 GCA_009835515.1 Candidatus Poribacteria bacterium | reverse complement strand
ATATATTGTTTGTTTTGCGAAGAATAAAGACTTGGTACCACTTTTCAAATATAAAGGTGATGAACCAATTTCAGATCGAGCAATTAAGAGACCAACAGCCAAAAATCCTGTTTCTCGAATTTCTTTTCCTGCAGGAATTGACTTTGATTCTGAAGACAAAATTTTTCCCAATACCTTTGGGAGTAAAGAAACAGTCAAAATTATCGAAGGAACATTCCAATGCAAGAATGGCAAATTGGCGAATGACGTAGTTGTTGAAGCAGCTTGGACAATGAAGGATATGATTGAAGGATGGATTCGAGGTGAAAATATTATTGATCAAAAAGG
This sequence comes from Candidatus Poribacteria bacterium, assembly GCA_009835515.1. Classification (GTDB taxonomy): domain Bacteria; phylum Poribacteria; class WGA-4E; order WGA-4E; family WGA-3G; genus WGA-3G. The sequence goes on along the minus strand of VXXH01000363.1, from coordinate 2,210 downwards.
GCAGGTTGTAACTCGTTTCTTTTTCAAATCTAATGGGGTTTTGCAGTATGAAAAACAGAAAGGAACCGTTCATCCCAAATCTATCATAAATGGATTTACTACTAAGCAAGGTGGAAAAGCAATAGAACATCTACTAGGAACAAATTACTTTGACTTCCCTAAACCAATAGACTTGATAGTTTCACTTGCTGAAACTTTTACAGAGTCAGGTGACATCATTCTCGATTTCTTTGCTGGATCTTCCACTACCGCCCACGCTGTAATGCAACTCAATGCTGAAGACAACTGTAAAAGAAAATTCATAATGGTTCAGTTACCCGAAGCCTGTGATAAAAAATCAGATGCATTCAAGGCAGGTTATAAAACCATTGCCGAAATCAGCAAAGAGCGTATCCGCTTGGCCGGAATGAAAATCAAGGAGGAGAATGCCAAGACAGCTTCAGAACTGGATACCGGCTTTCGGGTACTCAAGATCGACTCTTCAAATATGGCAGATGTGTACTATACACCTGACTCCTTTGAACAAAATCTTCTCAATCTTTACACCGATAACATTAAAGATGATCGAACTTCTGAAGACCTTCTCTTCCAGGTCCTACTTGACTGGGGTATTGACCTTACACTGCCAGTAACTAAAGAGAGTATAAATGGACATGTAGTTATCTTTGTTAATGGCAACGCCTTGGCGGCCTGTTTTGAAAAGAATGGGAAGATAACAGAAGACTTCTGCAAGGAACTCGCCGGAAGGCAGCCGTTGCGAGTTGTCTTCAGGGACTCGGGCTTCAAGGATGACAATGTAAAAATTAACGTAGATCAAATCTTCAAGATCATTAGCCCAAACACGGATTTGAAAACAATTTAAGGTAGACCAATAATGAAACTCAGGTTTA
>VXXH01000363.1:0-1310 GCA_009835515.1 Candidatus Poribacteria bacterium | reverse complement strand
CACCAGACACGAGCTATTGAAGCAGTAATCAATTGTTTTAAAGGCCAGCCAAATACATCCGGTATCAGCTACCGGATCGACCCCGGAGTGATTAAAGCTGGTACTCAGGAATACAGGCAGCAAAGCTTGGTCGAAGAATCCGGCTTTAAAAATGGAGATATTGCTCTAACCGAACGGCAACTTCTGGAAAATATTCAGGAGTCCCAGCGTCTTCAGAATTTACCTCAATCGCTAAGCCTTGTCAAAACCAAGGTATCATCATTGAACCTTGATGTAGAAATGGAAACAGGAACTGGAAAAACTTATTGCTATATAAAAACCATCTTCGAAATGAATAAACGCTTTGGCTGGACTAAGTTTATTATCGTGGTTCCCAGTATTGCTATCCGGGAAGGCGTGTTTAAATCACTGGAGATTACCGCCGAACACTTTCTGGAAACATACGGTAAGAAGGCCAAATTTTTTATCTACAACTCCAAACAACTTCATAACCTTGAGAGTTTTTCTTCTGATGCAGGAATCAATGTTATGGTAATCAATATCCAGGCGTTTAATGCGAAAGGCAAAGATAACCGTCGAATCTATGTGGAATTGGATGATTTTAAGAGCCGCCGTCCAATTGATGTAATAAAGGCCAATCACCCGGTTCTCATCCTTGATGAGCCTCAGAAAATGGAAGGTTCAAGGACACTAGACTCACTAAAGGAATTCAATCCACTCTTTATTCTGCGCTACTCGGCCACACATAAAACCAAACACAACAAGGTACACAGGCTTGATGCTTTGGATGCCTACAATCAAAAATTAGTTAAAAAAATATCAGTCCGGGGTATTTCCGTTAAGGGTCTATCTGGTACCAATGCTTATCTCTATCTTGAATCCATTGAATTATCAAAGCAGAAGCCAGTGGCTCGAATAGAAATTGAGATGAAGCGATACAGCGGAATAAAGAGAATGATTCGCAGGCTAAAAAAAGGCGACAATCTCTATGCTCTATCCGGTGGCCTGGATCAGTACAAGGGCTTTGTGATTGCGGATATCAATGCCAACACAGATATTGTTGAATTTACCAATGGTAAGCAACTACAGGCTGGAGAAGCAACCGGTGATGTGCATGAAAAGGATCTCCGACGCATTCAGATACGTGAAGCGATTAAAGCTCATTTTGAAAAGGAGCAAATTCTTTTTTCTCAAGGTGTTAAAGTACTGACTCTTTTCTTTATTGATGAAGTCGCCAAGTATAAGATCTATTCCGATACTGGGGAGGAGGGCGGTGAATATTACAAGATATTTGAAAAGGAATACAAAGA
>VXXH01000124.1 GCA_009835515.1 Candidatus Poribacteria bacterium | reverse complement strand
CGGGCGATGGAGGTTGACCCACAGTTTATGGAACCGGAGTATCCCTTTGAATGGGCTGGTGTTTATGACCTTTCGGCAGGCACGCATGAACTGGTTCTCCAAGAAGGTCCTGACCCGACGATGAAAGCCGCGTTGGTGCCCGTAAATGCGTCAACCGATGAAGCTTTGGAGGACGCTGTTGAGCCAGTCGTCATGGTTTTCTCCGATGATGAGTATGAACTTTCGGCGGGTGGCACCCTTCAACCGAGTGGGCAACTCATTGCGTTAAATCTCACAGCGGACGAATTACGTTTCGACGTGCAGATCGAACGCCCGGGTGCTTACGCACTGTTTACCGAGCATCACCCCGACGAATTTCAAGCGCAACTCTTTGGCAGCGGTGTTCTTGTCAAGCCAGTTGTTGAACGCGAATTTAAGCCAGACCACGAACATGATGACGAAGTCACATCGGTCGGCATCACAACCCCCGGCGACCTCGACCCCGACCGGCTGAACGATTGGATTAGCGATCTGCTTCGGACAAAAGGTGTCGACATCTTCCGCATGAAAGGTATTCTGAGCATCAAGGGGCAGCCAAACCGATTCGTCTTCCAAGGTGTTCATATGCTCTTCGACGGGCGCCCCGACCGCCCGTGGGATGGTGAACCGCGCTACAATAGTCTCATCTTCATCGGGCGCAACCTCGACCGAACCGAATTGACTGAAGGATTTGAAGCATGTCTCGCTTGAGCAACCTGAGCAACCGCTTTGTCCAGCCCTCTCAACTGCGCGAAAATTGGAACGCAACCATCAGCGACCACGTCATTGATCTGGCGTGGTCACCTGATGGGAGATACATCGCTGCCGCGTCGGTTCTCGGTCCGGTGACAATTTTTGAAGGGCATCGCCGAGCGGTTATCCACGCCTTCAAAGGGCATGAATTCGGCACAATGTCAATCGCATGGCGCCCAGACAGCAAGGTACTTGCAAGCGCAGGACAAGATGGGAAAATTCGGTTGTGGGATATGACAAGTGGCGAAGCGACCCATTCGCTTGACGGGGGCGCAGAATGGGTTGAGCACCTATCTTGGAGTGGCGGCAAAAAACCGATACTCGCCTCTGCCGCAGGGCGTAAACTCAAACTCTGGAACGCTGTCGGCGATCTTGTTCGCGAATATCCCGACCATCAGAGCACGATTGCTGATCTCCAGTGGAAACCGCGTGCAAGGCAACTCGCCTCGATTGCCTACGGCGGTGTCACGCTGTGGAACCCGCAACAGTCGGAAGCCGTCCGCCGATTAGAATGGAAAGGCTCATCACTCGTGATCGCATGGAGCCCTGACGGCAAACACATCGCCACCGGAGATCAAGATTCAACCGTACATTTCTGGATTATGGCTACCGGTGAAGACTTGCAAATGACTGGCTATCCGACGAAAGTGCGAGAACTCTCGTGGGATGCCACGTGTCGATTCTTGGCTACGGGCGGCGGTCAGGAAGTTACGGTGTGGGATTGTTCCGGTCGCGGCCCAGCCGGTACCAAACCCATTGCGCTTTCCGGGCATCAGGATTTTCTCAGCGTTCTGCGTTTTCAACATCGCGGAAAACTGCTGGCATCAGGCGGCACCGACGGGCTGGTCTATGTTTGGCAGTTGCGAGGCAGACGCAGTTCTCTGGCGGTTCATGAAGCCGTGCTGACAATGGGGGTCACAAGCCTTGTTTGGTCACCGAATGACCAGCATATTGCTGTTGGTGACGAGTCGGGTGGGGTGAGCGTTTTTTCTATAACTTAAAGTTCAACATTCAAACGGAGTTAGTTGCCCGAGTTCTTACTCTCGTTATTTAACCGAAGGTGGTGCATAAATATCCTCGTAGGGGTGTTTCCGCCAGGTTCCTCAACCCGTAAGATGAACAGATAGCAGAGTTTGTCAGAGGGCGAGGGGACCTTGAAGAAACACCCTACGATCAAATCAGATACCACCATTTTGAAACTGGATAGAACACTACCGGTGTGCTGTTTTGAGCACACCCCATACAGTCGTCAACTTTCCGGAGGCACTAACAGCAGACGGTTGCTTTCCTGATTGCTCAAGTTCCTCGGCGGTCAACGGACGATTCCACACCTTCACTTCATCAATCAACCCCTTATAAAGTTCATGCAACAGATTCACTGACTATCATTCTTCACCTACTTTCCTTTATAATAGGCTGCGAAACTTGGATCATTAATTTCAGTAGAAGTAGTCTGCGTAACAGTAATTATATCACCTTCACCAAATGCGTCATGACTTGGAAGGTTTACTTCCCCTATAGGACTATCCATAAACATAAATTTGTGCAAACCAAATTCGACTATATACAATTTGCCATCTGCACATTTCATAGCAGCCTGATCTATTAGAAAATCAGATGGATTATGCGGTTCGGGATTATCATTTTTTACCGTCTGGACTGCCATTACCACACCCGTCACATTAACAAAATCGTTTACATTCGATGTCATAGCAGGTATTGTACGCGATGGTGTAGATAACTCATTAATATCATCGACTTTATAC
>VXXH01000020.1:717-2543 GCA_009835515.1 Candidatus Poribacteria bacterium | reverse complement strand
CCTCTTGACATTGCTTACAAAAAACTGCTACAACGAGGAAAGACAGGCAACAGCATGAGCGACAATCGCTTTCCCTTATCCGCCAATGCCCAATTCTTCCGCCGTTGTGGCTTTAATGTTTACCTGCGCTACGGCAATATCAAGTGTGTTAGCAACCTGCTTTCGCATTTCTGAAATGTAAGGTGCCAATTTCGGGCGTTGTGCGATAATCGTGCTGTCTATATTTTCGATCTGGTAGCCACACGCCTTCGCTTTCAAAGCGGTATTCCGTAGGAAAACGAGGCTATCCATTCCCTCATAAACGGGATCCGTATCTGGAAAATGTGTGCCGATATCCCCGAGCGCTGCTGCCCCCAGTATAGCATCTACAATTGCATGTGTCAAGACATCTGCATCTGAATGTCCCAAGAGTCCCAAATGATATGGAATCTCAATACCACCTAAAACCAATTTTCGATTTTCGACCAACCGATGAACGTCGTAACCGATACCTACTCGCATTTTCCCTTCTACAGTTTTATCTTACGTAACTTCATGCCGAATAGAGCGAAATAGAAACACCTACCAGAGTGTTGGATCTGACACCAAGACTTCAGCAATTTGTAAATCCACGGGTGTGGTTATCTTCAAATTCGCGTAACTTCCTTTTACTAATTGCACAGGAAAACCGAGTTGTTCAACAAGTGCCGCATCATCGGTTCCTGTGAGTTGCTGCTCGCGTGCTGTCTGATGTGCTTCTTGCAATAAAGTTTTCCGAAAGACCTGAGGTGTTTGCACTGCCCAGAGTCTTTCCCGATCTGGCGTTTCAGTAATAAAACAGTTCTCGTCGGCTACTTTGATCGTATCTTTGACTGGCACGGCAGCCACAGCAGCACCACATTGGTCTGCGGCGGTGAGACAAGCAAAAATCGTTTCGTCAGTCACAAAAGGACGTACCCCGTCGTGAACAATAACAAAATCAACATCTGCGGAAAGCGCACGTACACCGTTGTAGACAGACCTCTGTCGAGTCTCCCCGCCTGCGACGAGTTTCTGTACCTTTGTAAAGGGATATGGGTCCAACACGGTTTTACAACATTCGCTGAAATCACCCTCGTCAACGATGACGAAAATCGCATCCACAGCAGTATTTTGTTCAAACCGCTGGATAGTATGCGCCAAAATAGGCTTTTTTGCCAATTTTAGGTACGGTTTTTTAAGCGAGTGCGCCATCCGGTTCCCTTTACCAGCTGCGGGGATAAGAGTGCACACCTTGCTGTTCATCAGTGCCCATTTCATCTTCTTTGATACGTGTGAAAATCATCTGCCCTGCGCTCGTCCGTAGCATCTGCGTAACCTCAACGTTAAGCGTTTTCCCGATGTAGGGCTTTCCTTCTTCAACGATGACCATAGTTCCATCATCAAGGTAACCGACCCCTTGATTCGGTTCTTTACCTTCTTTAAGAAGGAGCACTTGAATCACTTCCCCTGCAATCACGACAGGACGCACAGCATTTGATAATTCATTGATATTAAGCACTTTCACACTTTGTAATTCTGCGACTTTGTTGAGATTTAGATCGTTAGTTACGATTGTGGCATCTCGTTTTTGCGCGAGATGTACCAACTTCGCATCCACTTCTGGTAGATGTGGCACCTCCTCCTCAGTGATCTCAACAACAATCGCCGGATTATTCTGAAGTGCTCGGAGAATATCAAAACCGCGCCGCCCTTTATTTCGGCGAAGGGGTTCTGTAGAATCTGCAATATGTTGCAATTCATTGAGAACAAACCGTGGGATAACAAGGGTTCCTTCAATGAATTTTGTCTGACAGATTTCAAGGATC
>VXXH01000020.1:0-707 GCA_009835515.1 Candidatus Poribacteria bacterium | reverse complement strand
ACCATCAATAATAACACTTGTGTCTAAAATTTTTAAGCTATTTGTAACTTTCCCAGCTCGCGATTCGCCAGTCCGGTTAGACGTATCTGATCCCAGTACTTGGGATAAATCCATCGATGTAGAGAGGCGGTAGCCGCTCATAAGACCGACGTAGCCTATGCCGAGGGCAATGACTATTTTGAGTTTGACATCAAACCCTGAAAGAAGGTGGAGTATACCAATAGCTACCAACATACCAATAAAGAGCCCGATCATACTCGCGACAATACTACGCGCGCTGGACACGTGTAAGCAGAGCTCTGCCCCAACAAGGATGAGTGCTGTAATAAGTCCAATAAGTACGACTAATGGATCGCCATAGATGATGTAACAACTCGCTGCACTTGCGACTATAAAAAAGAGACGAATACCCCAAACTTGCATTTTTTGCCCTTTACTTTCTTTATCCAAGTACCATATCACTCGCAATCGCGGTTGCTATCCACGCTTACAAGATCCCCGGGGTCTACGCATCTGCTCTCGGATTTGCAGACGCCCCCTTTGCACACCAATTCAATAACATTTACGTTTAATCTCAATGAAAACTAACAAATCACAAATCGTATCAACGTGAGTTCGACCTAAGTATATAGGACCTGAGGGTGGGTAACTCGGAAATTGTTAGAACCGAACACATTGAGTCATTTAAGCAAGTTTCATGCCAATAC
>VXXH01000444.1 GCA_009835515.1 Candidatus Poribacteria bacterium | reverse complement strand
ATACTATCTATTTCATTTTGCTACTGCTCTTTTTTACGACTACCGCTGTTGGTATCTGCCAAACACCAAACGGCGCACGCCTCCACGGCACATGCGTCGATGCCGAAAACGGGCAACCGATCCCCGAGGTCCTTGTCCGTGTCGATGCTGAAAAAATCGCGAGCGTCTACCCTGATCGAGATTTTGAGCACGCCACAGCAACAGACGCAAACGGCACTTTCTCACTGACGATTCCAAATGACCCGCAGACCTACTACGCCTTCTCACTCATGGCAATCCACCCGAAGTATCAGGCGAAACGCTTGCGACACGAAATGTCGCCCGAAAAAAGTAAATATGAGTTAGGAAAAATTGCCCTGAAACGCACATTAACGCTGAAAGGCACTGTTTCTGGAGAAAAGAATCTCGCTGGACTTATCGTGAACCTAAAGATGCACGCCAAGTCGGCAGATTTCTTCCGTGCCGCCGCACCGATCGAACACGCAGCGAAGACTGACACCACAGGCAATTTCCACTTCTCTGAACTCTATCCGATTGCCTACACCTTGACAATTTCCCGAAACGATGTTATTATAGCCTACGTAGAATCTATTAACCCAGAAAAACAAGCAGCGGTTTCTATTCGCTTACCGAAACTGGAGACATTACGCGGGACAGTTGTTGACGGACAGGCACATCCGGTAGCAAGCGCGTTGATTTACGCAACGCGCCACGCCGAAACGACACACGGACACAGTGCTATTCTCGCAGCAGCGCAGACAGACGACGCTGGCAACTTTCAGATGCAAGTCGTAGAAACCGAGTCGCAGTTTCTATCGCTTGAGATAAGTAAGAGGGGCTACTTTTCCAGAATCTACGAGAACGTGGATATCGAAAAGATGCCGTCGGTTGTTCGACTTGAAAAAGGAGTTACCGTTAGAGGACGCGTTATCCTACCAGAGGACCTCCCCGCGGATGCACAGTTCACCGTGAGAGTGTTCCACGCGGATACACAGCCCCTGCATACACAGATGGAACCGAGCCTGAATCCGCTGGCGTTGCATAAACCGCTCTTGGCAAGATATTTTCCTGTAACAGAATCCGCTTTCCACATTGACGGGCTGTTTGCAGAAAAATACACCCTCTATATCACCGGAGACGGCATCTCGGCAACACGTATTGATGTGGACGCATCAACGAATCCTGAAGAACGCCTTATCATAGCAGATCGACCCACTGCAACGCTGCAAGGTCAAGTGCTCTGGGCGGATACTGGCAAGCCCGTCCGCAATGCTGTTGTTTCCCGGTCATGGTATCCGTGGGAATTACATCCGTCCGATATGTCAATGACACTGGATCGATTTGAGGTAGAGACAGACGCGTACGGCAAGTTTAAGTTCGGGAATCTCACTGAAACGCAGTATCAACTACACATCCGTGCTGTTCGCGCGGTATTTGAGGATACCACACAACGTTATCAACGGACGCGCATACACAAACAGATCACAATTCCGGCTGCTAACACTACATACCGCATCTATCTCGGAAAACAAGACGGCACCCCTTTTGCAAAGTAGTAGGCACGCTCCGCGTGCCGTTCACTCTTTCTAAAGACCTTATGAAAACTAAAGACCTTATGAAAACTAAAGACCTTATGAAAAACATCGCACACATTCTAATAGCAATCATAATCATTTGCGTCTCTTTTATCCCGCCGTGGCGCGCGGAGGCCGTCCTTTGGGAAGACCATTTCGATCAAGAAGCAAAAGCGGATTGGCAACACACCGGAAGCGATGCCGTCTGGACGGTTGAGGACGGGTTTTTAAAAACGAAAATTCAAGCGCGAGAACAGTGGAGCATGATATTTGAACGCTACCAATTCATCGCTTACCCAGGCCCCTATAACGGCTTTACGATTACGCTCGAAACCGTCGGGGCAACGCATGCCAGATTCGGCATCGCACTCGCAAAGCGTTTCTATGATCCTGTAACTGAAATAGAGGAACACGGCTACTACCTCTTTTTCACAAACGATATGTATACATCAAGAGACGACAGCCTATTCATCGAACCCGGACAACGCTGGAACACCGACGAACTCCAACAGATGGAATTACACTTTAATGACGGCAGATTCCAACTCTCCGCCGATGGCGAATCTCGTATCGACTTTACGGACGCAAACTTCGATTACATTGATACCATCGCTTTTGTGCTTGCTGGATTTGTCACGGAAGACCTCAATGTCGGCACCGCATCGGTAGACACTTTTACAATTGACGGACTCGCAGTCTCACCCATACGAAAATTAGCAACAACATGGGCAAGCCTAAAGCAAGAACAACCCTGATGCTTATTAGTTCAACAATAATAGGACTCACGCATTTGCTCTTAAAGTCCCCTGATAAGGGGGATTTAGGGGGTTAAACATACCAAAATATCGCGCTGCATGCTAAATTTGCGTAAGTCCTGAATAACCCTCTTAACTGAAAACTGAAAACTGAAAACTGATAACTATTAATAAATGCTCCGAAAAAATTTAGACCTCATCTTCAACGCACTTTTACTCATAAC
>VXXH01000062.1 GCA_009835515.1 Candidatus Poribacteria bacterium | reverse complement strand
GTTAAGAGAACTCTTGTAACTACTAACTGATTTCTCCTTATTTTATTTAAAATGCTTGCCCAAGCCCGAAGTGATATTTGAAACCGGGTTCCAATCGGGTAAGGTCTGTATTTCGTGCTGCGGCGAAGTCTACTGAAAACAGTCCGAGTCTTAGCCGCATCCCGATGCCATTAGCGGCTTTAACTTCGTCAAGTCGGATGCGATTTCCTTCTCGGACGATGATATTAACTGGGTTCTCTGGTCCGTACTGCCAATCTGACCACGCGCCGCCGAGATCCGCGAAAACAATACCGCGGATACCACCGAGTGACCACCTGACGGGCCATCCAAAATGAAGCACATCTATCAAAGGGATACGAATTTCCAAGTTGAGGAGTCCGATGCGGGTGCCGACTAAATCTTCATAATTGTGGCCGCGTAAGGTATCAATCCCGCCGAGGTAGAAGTAGGATTTGTCGTCACCAAAACTACCGCCGAGTAGCAAGCGGAGCGCGAGTGTTGAACGTCTACCGAGGCCGAAATAGCGTCGTGCGTCAAAAATAGCGTTTGTGAGTGCGAGCTGACTGCCGAGTGTCGGGAAAGATTGTTCAAGTTCAATGCGATAGCGTGAACCTGTATAGGGTGCCCACTCTCGCCACATCGTTGTATCACCGACGAAAGCGATGGACCCCATTGTGAGTAAACCTCTATCGTCATACGGGTCAAATGTTCGGGTGGTCTGGAAGTTGTAGGAAAACGGTTGTGAGTACATTGAGAAGTCAAGATCAAGTCGATGGTATCTATCAAAGGGATAATTGAGATACAAACCGAGTCCAGTAATCCGTTGTAGGATGCCGCGCCTCCGTTGGATGCCGCCCAAAATATGGTATTCGTGATAATTGTAAATCACCGCGCCCATATCCGTCCGGTGGGTTAAAAACCCGTATTGTGCGATAAAATCGGGGGCGAGGTAGCTGGATTGGTTCATCACACTGACCCCGATACGATGGTTGCCCAACATATCACTACCGACGATCTGGACCGTGCTTCTCAAGATACCATCAGCACCGAGGCTGAAATCTGGGAAGATCGCATCTAAAGCGAAGGAGGATCTTGTACTATACTTCCGTTTGGCTATCCTATAATTCTGTGGTTCTTCTGCGGTTAGAATAACGGAAGGTTCTGCTAAGTCCGTAGCCTCAGATTTTTCTTCAATAGTTTTGGAAACGTCCATAACACAGACATCATATTTTCCGTTCTGATAGGCACTAAATAACAGATGCTTCCCGTTCGGGGATAAACTCGGATTGAAGCAGCCCGTCATCATGTTGGTCAGACGGGAAATGGTTATCAGTTGTCGGTTGTCAGTTGTCGGTAACGGGTTTTCGTTTAACAAATCCCTCTTTAACTGAGAACCGTTAACCGAAGCCCGAGAACCATTCCCTCCGACAACCGAAAGGTTTTTCGCAGAAAAACCGTACTGAGAACCGACAACCGATAGTTTGTAGATATCGTAAATGCTTTGTCCATCCGAGCAGAAGAGAATTGATTTTCCGTCTGGTGTCCACACTGGACTGATAGCATTATGGATTCCATCGGTTAACAGACGTTCCGTTCCACGGTCAAGATCTATCAGGACAAGTCTATTTTTACCGCCTCGTTCGGAGGTATAGACAATTTTGCCGGTTGTTGGGTGCCATGAGGGGTGCGTATCGTTAAATGGATCGAAAGTTAGCCTATCAATGTCCCCTGTCAGGAGTTCGATAATATAGAGATCTGTCTGTCCCTCTTTGAGTGCCGAAAAAATGATCCGCTCACCGCTGCCATCGTAATCTGGGGAAGTCACGCTATCAAAATCGAGTTCAAAGTACTGCGTGAGTTCCTCTGTCAGGATATTGACTTCAAGGAGGTAATTAGCGTCGTGATGCTTGGCGACGAAGGCAATCCTATCACCATCGGGTGCCCATGCAAGACTTCTACCAAATCCACCGAAATCGGTTCGGATCTCCTCATATTTCTCTCGGAAAAACCGCTTGGTAACTCGCTCAATGCGTTCACCGGTTTTTGCGGACATAAGGACAATCTCAAGAAATCCATCGTTTCCAGTAACGTAAGCGATAATATCCCCACTTGGTGACCAGGCGGGTTTAATATTATGAGAGTATTTTGATTCTTCGGTAAGGTTCTTTGCGACAAGGTCGGGCAATTCTCGGTCCTCAACGAGGGGCCAATAACGCTTCCGCATCGTCTGTCGCCACGCCTTATCAAATTCTTCGAGTTCTACACCGAGTACCTCTCTGAAAACCCGATCAATGTCTTTCGTTCGGCTCTGTCGTAACCCCTGTAAAATCTCGGCGACTTTTTCACGTCCATAGGTTTCAGTGAGATATGCCACCGCCAATTGCCCCAACTTATATCCGACGAAAGGTGAACTGAGTCGGTTAAAATTTTGGAGTTGTGGTAAGGGAACGATGTTGTTATTCATGCTGGCATCTCGGACGACCATCTCGCCGATTGCATCATTATCTTCAGCGAAATAATCTGCCATGCCCTCTATAAACCAGATAGGGGGTGAGTAG
>VXXH01000582.1 GCA_009835515.1 Candidatus Poribacteria bacterium | reverse complement strand
ACCCACAACCACGGTCCCTCTATTTTCGGTCCTCCATGAAAACCCTGATTACTGTGTGAAAGTATAATTGTGCTTTCAAGGAGTGGTTCCAAAGACGATAAATCGGATATCAAATTGTTATAGATCCCTAACCATTTCAATTGGATTAACTTCGTTAAGGAGGATACATCCGATATCAAATTTTGCCCGAGTCCTAACCTTTGTAACTGGGTTAACTTCTCTAAGGGGGATATGTCCGATATCTGGTTGTTTTTAAGATGCAGATGTCTTAAAGATACTAAACCAGCCAAGGGGGATATATCCGATATCTGGTTGTCAGTAAGATGGAGTTCTGTCAGGCTTGTTAAATTCGCCAAGGGTTTTAGGTCCTTTATGTGTTGTGCACCATGAAAATTCAAACTCCTCAGTTTTGTCAAGCCGTCCAGCGGCGTAAGATCTGTTATAAGAGTCCCCCAAGCCAGAAGAGACTCAAGTTGCGTTAAAGTCTCAATTCCCGTCAAATCATTAACAGGTGTATCGACCATGAATATGTCTCTAATTGGTAAATTTGCTAAGGGTTTCAAATCTGATACGCGTGTATGGGCAAAAGATAAACTTCGCAGTTCTGTCAAGCCGTCCAGCGGTGTCAAGTCTGATACGCTTGTGTTGTTAAGATGTAAATCTGTTAGTTTTGTTAAGCCTGTCAACGGTGTAAGATCTGATATAGAAGTGTCTGCTGCATGAAACTCTCTCAGATTTATCGCAGTCTCAATTCCTGTCAAATCATGAATATCCCTTCCCACCACATAAAGATATGTTAACATCTGCATCTCCTCCGCTGTAATCGGAGTATCAGGTGTTTTGCCAAGTGCCTCTGCAATTGCCACCCGCAGATTTGGATCGGGAATGTGAGCGGATTCCCCAGGGATGCGTTCCGTCTGTCGTTCAACTGCGGTTCCCCTGCTTCTTTCTGGAAAATCCAGCGCAAACACAACTTCACTAAATTGCTCTGTCCACGTATCCCGTTTCATGGTGCCATTCTCTAACACCAACAACCCTAAATTTTGTAAACTTGTATTCTGACGAATATTTTGGAGAAACGCCCCGGTTTCTAATCCGACAGCGGCTCCAGCGTGCGCGGCATCCACCGGACCTTGGAATGCTTCATGGAAACGCTGGATCGGTTCAATGCCACCAAACACCCCGCCTGCTTCCCAAAGTGCTTCCCTATAACGTTGTGTATCTTCCTCCACAAGTGCATCCATCGTCGCTTGATCCGTATAAAGCCGCAATGCCCGGTCTTTGTTAAACGGTGGGTTGGCGTTCTGCTCAACAACACTACGCACTTCATCTTCAAAGTCTTTCATTCCGTCCGTATGGCACCCGATACAGGAGAGTCCATTGCGGACGGTCGGATCGCTCGCAGCAGGGTTCCGAACGATACTTATTGGTGCTTCATTAAGTCGGTTGCCTCCGGCATCTACTAACAGGTATGCTTGCAAGCCATTAGGGAGATTGAAGATAATCTCACCACCATCGTGTGTGAAGGAGAGTGGATGTGTAAAGATATTCTGTGAACCCACACTCCCAGCAAAGTCGTAACTTTTCCAATACGCACCATATCGCGATTCGTGACGTTCAACAACGCGGTTATGATTGGACACACCCGACTCGTTGAAACCCGCGCGCCAGACGCGCCTGCCCGCTGCATTCCGAAGGTTTTCGACGACATTCACCTCAAGCCGTGTTTCCAACTCCCGATCTGTCTCAGGAAGACCGAGAATGTCGTGGTAGAGGGGTGGTAAGGACGCTGTCGCAAGGAACCAGTCCACGTGAACGAACGGCACCTCACAATCCAGTCCTTCTCGTAGGTTCATCAGTTTTTCACGGAGATTCACTTGTGTCGGCGCGTTGAACTCAATCCCGTAAGGGTATTCCGCCTCAATTAGCATCCATCGATGGGTTCCGATCTCCCATTCGTAATCTCGGAGGTCGATATAGAAGATTGTTTCTTCTGAATCAATGGGTCGTGGGTTACTAATTTTACGTCCCCAAGAGAGGCTATTCACGAGTTTCGAGAGTGCCCGCCGATAGGCAAGAAGAGCCTCAGTCGTTTCGCCAGCGTTATAGAGATGTGTGAGTGTGAAATAGCGTGCAAAAGTGCGGTCAAACGGCGAGAGTGAGTTGACGTGATTCTCAATCGTTTCAAGCATCTCCTTAGGCGTGATGAAGGCGACATCTGATTCAAAAGTGTCTCGCCAATCCGGTGCCCCTACAGCGATCCAATCTCGAATGGTGTCAATCGCTGCTTGTGATAACGGAGGCGCGTTGAGCGGCATCCGTCTCTCTGGCGCAGTTTCAATCAACCGCTGATAGAACTCGGAAGCTTGCGGATTCCCCGGAATTACTGCCCCGCCGGGTGCGACTAACGCTGCATGTTCAATGATGAGTTGTTCCGTATAGGCACCGTGTTCCCCATGACAGTTGAGGCAGTTTTGTTCAAAGATCGCATACGCCTGTTGTGCAAGGTTTTCTTGGGCCTCAACGTTTTGACGGATTCCGAGAATTAACATCAACAAGCA
>VXXH01000376.1 GCA_009835515.1 Candidatus Poribacteria bacterium | reverse complement strand
GTCCTTAATTTTCAGTTTTCAGTTGCCAGCCATCAGCAGTCAACGTCCAGCGAGCGTTACGACCGGGAGGTCACCCCAACAACCAAAAGACATCAAGCGGAGAATCGAAATAATGAATATATGCGTCTAACCTGTTTTGACGATTTCGGGCGATATGTATTTCGATCGGCTCAAAAGGGCGGATACCCAAACGGACAACAACCCACTCGGAAACGACACACCCAAAATCTACCCCTTAATCAACCACTGAACCATGAAAAAATGGCAGTCCGTGTCTGGCGCGTGTTGCCACTTTCCGACTATTAGTTTCTAACCACGCAGCGACAACGCATCGCTGCTTTTGAAGTTTAGACGACTGCGAGGGGAAATCGTTTGAAAGAAATGGCGCGGCATTTCTTTTCAAAAACCGCTATCGGCGGCGGAGTCCCCACTTCTGAGGGTTTTTCAGCCGAGCATCGCCAATCGGTATCGGTTGACCTTCGCGGGTCTCCCAGTCAGACAGCGGACGGCGCGGAGACGGCGGGCTATCGGTTCGCGGCGCGGAGACACCGGGCGGTCGTCTCATCGGTGTCGGTGTGTGGGTCGTCCGTATCGGAAACCGACGGGTGGCAGCCGACGCGTTCAGGGTGACAGCGGTATTGAGTCTCAACTTTCTTTGCGCGCCGTTGGTCGAAAGCGTGACCTGCTTCGGCTGGATGTCTACAACTTCGGTCGATGCGTCTATTTTCTCACCGATTGACACAATATATGTTGTGTTTCCTGCGGTGGATTCAATGATTGCCTGTGGCGGTGTGTTCGCATCACGCGCAAGTTTCGTGCCAATGAGACGATAGGGTTCTCTCGGTCGTGGCGGTCGCCAGCCTAACGGACGGAACAGGTTATTGTCGATGATGGTCTGGTAGTAGTTTTCGGAGACCTCAAAGACTCGGGGCGGGGTTCGGTGGACGCGACGCGGTTCAGAAACCGCGGTTCTCTCCTTGACGGGTTCAAGGTCCGGTGGCGAGGGCGACAGAACACGCACCACAACCACAATCAGCAGTAAAAACAACGCACCAAATATCAAAAGATAAATGGAGCGTCGCTTGAAAGGGTTAAAAGTGATAGACATCTGAAAAGATCAATCATAGGACACCGAAGAATGCCAGCCATCCGACGACGACGAGCAATCCCGAATGTGAGAATAACAGGTGTCAAAGGTCACACCACAGTAGACACAGGGGTAATAATTCGCACCACCGCACTGCTGGCAGACCCCATTATCACTCGAATCGCTACTATCGTCTGAACTGCTGTCATCTGAACTGCCGTCGCTACTGCTACTACCGTCAGAGCTGCTGTCGTCGAACCAACAGACATCCCCGTTTGGACACGTCCCGATCGTCTCCCCAGGGGCGTAATATCTATCGCAGGTCCCACAGTTCCGCCCACCGGAACTGCTGCCACCAGAGCTGCTATCCGACGGCGAGCAACAGCAGTAGTTATGACCACAGACGGGACCCGGAACGCCCGAACTTGAACCCTCCGAACATGAACCTTGATCATCGCAATAGTTATACGTCGCGTTGTTCGCACAACCCGAACTGCTACTGCTATCGCTGAGATGCTGACTGGCATTCGAGCAATCCGCAGACGTTTGTCCATTGCAGTTGTAGTAGGTGCCGATGCAGTCTCCTGTCCAGCCATTCCAGATGTTTCGAGATGTCCGTTCATCGCAGTCTTTGCGATGGCCCCAATCTCCCCTGCCATTATGGGGGGGGGCCAGTATTATCGGCAAAGAGTGTTCCGCAGCCACCCCGACAGGGCGTTTGATGATTCCATTTTCCGGGACAGATGTTCTCATAATTGGGTGGGCAGGAGTAGTAGGACCTGCTCGTACCATTACACGGTGACTCTTGACAAAACACCTTATGCGTGGTCGTCGCTAAAACCTGCGTCGTAAACGCCGTTGAACACGGACCCGGACAGAGATACAAATACGCGACAGGCGGCGCCTGCGGCACTTCGACCGTTGTTATCTGCTCATTTGGAGACACTTCCTCATTATACGCATCAATCGCATCCTCATAGGCGGTTTGTGCCAACTGCACATCCGCCCACAGATTATTACACGTCGTGCGTTGGGTCTCGATGGCGGCTAACTGTTGTTCCATCGCGGAGGTCAGCTGATTCGCCTGGATAAGTTTTTCGACGATCTGCGTTGTCTTGACGATCAGAGCCTGAGTATGCGTTGCGGGGGATTGACTTGGTAGCTCTATACCGACAAGATGCCCATGCAACCGAACAAAATTCGCGACCTGCTGATTGAGATGATCGTTAGCGTCCCCATGGTCATCTACTTTATCGTCTACAAAATCCTCTGCGTCATCCATCGCCTCCCGAAGTTCAGCAACGTTTTGGGCATCTGCTATACTGACGATAAAAAGCAGACCGATCAGCAACACAGATAGAACGCAGAGGTCTGTTCTGTCGTTTCTCATCGGTTGCTGTCCTCCTCTCTGGAAATATCCAGTGCTTCTGAGACACTATACCCTTCATCCTTGACCAGTTGCCAAACACGATCATGATTGACGTTGACCCCTTGAAACTCACGGTAGCGTCTACGCAGCTCCTTAATTTCCTCACGCTGTTCACGGGTAAAGAGACCGACCCAGGGTTGCGCGGCGTTGGAAATATTTGTCATCACTGCGTATGCGATGCGCACCTCACGGTTATTCTCAAAAACTTCAGGCTTATTTCCGCCTTGTGCCACGTAGAAATTGAAGTGATCCATAAACGCGGCTTTCGTGGCTTCAAAGTCATAAAGGTCTACAGGCACATTCTCAAACGGGTGTGGGTTGTTCGTCCGGTCGGGATACTTCTCACGCAACGCCTGATACGCTTCTTCAGGCGATAAGTGACCTTCTAATGCCGTTTCAGGAAGTGGGCGGGGCTGCGAACGCGGTGTCTCATCCCCGGTGTCTGCTTCATGCGGCGCGGCATGCCATTCATCGCCGTGCCAGTGTCCATTCGGGTCAGCCCCCGGCGGCGGTGGTTTCGCCGTCTGTGTCTCAATCTCGGTGGTTTTGTAGATTTTTATAGGGGGTCTCTCTCTCGGCTGCAACAAAATCAGACTGCAGCTCATCAGCACGGCTATAAAGATCGTGATCGGGACCCAATAGGTTCGTAAAAACATGTTTTCACTCCTTATCACCAATACACGTCTGCATCGGTGTCGGTCGCAACCACCCCGACGCGTCGATGTGTCGGGTGCGTTGCGAGGTTGAATTCAACGGATGGCGGAATTGCCTTAAAGCAACAAAGAAAAGGAAGGTTCAGGCAATCCGTCCCAAGAGGGGCTGGTCTCTATTGTTATAGCATATAACACCCGTCACCTGCTATAATAGAAACCAGTGCTGCTATACTCACGATATGGCAGTGCTACGCTGCGCCGGTGGTTGGACACCTGCGCAGCATCCCGAAAAAGGGAGTGCTGCCCTGACGCGATCCACGCTTTTTCCCGCGTCGGAGACCTCAGCGAAGATACAACGTCACACCTATGATAAAAAAAACACACTTTTTGTCAAGCATTTTTTAAAAATAGGGAATTGAATGACGCTGTTCTGAAATAACTGTCCGCTTGCAAATTATCTTTGTATGTGTTACTATTAATAGCACGTAACTTAAAACCAAATAGCAAAGGAACACGGTTAAAGGAATAAAATATGAAACGGTTGCTGCTGCTACTTCTCGTCATCAGTATTGGCACTATAAGTGGAATATTCTGCCAACACCTTTCCGCCCAAGAAAATGCGGACACGAGACGGATGACAGCCACGATAACAGGACGGATTATTTGGGACGGGCATGATCTGTCGCACGCAAATGTATCTGTCTATCGGGATGAAAAACTACGGGAGTTGTACATCAGTGGGATTCCGAAACTCGGTGATGGGCAGTTTGAACTTAGCGTCGAACCCGGTCAATATTATCTCGCGGCTTATGTAGATGTTGACAAGTCAGGCAATTTCGATGCCGGTGACGGCTTCGGTATCTTCGGGGTAACTCAGTGGGATGACGAGAAACAGAAGTATCAGATAATCAAAGTAGATCACAGAGAAACCATTCGGAGCATAGAGATTCCGATAACCGCGCGAGCAACACAGACTGATGGAAAATTTATCCTCGTTCCAGCATCCCGATATCGACCGACCGAACTCCAACAGTTCCAAGCCGATTTACGTGCAGCAACCTCTGGTTGTACCGGGACCCTTAGCCTCGCACTTGATGAGGAAAACCCAAAGCCTTTTGCGCCTGAAGGGCGTAAAGCCTTAATTCTCGCTTATACAGATTTATCTTGGAAATATCGTGCAGGGATTACCACTGTGTCGGATTCAGGGGCATGGATACTCAATTTGCCGCCGGGTAAATACTATCTAATGGCGATTGTCGATAACAATAAGACGAATAAACTCGACGCCGGAGATGACTTCGGGTTTTATGGTGTCGAAAACATGCGAAAACGCGGCGAGTTTCCTGAACCCGTATTGATTTCACCCAACAAACTCATCACAGATATTGGCATAACAATTAGTGCAACTTATCAACAACGGAAACAGACATCCCAAGAAAATTCAAGCATACTCACAGGTAAAGTATCGCTCCCTGAAGGGACATCTGCGCGCATAGAGGTGTACGCTGAATCTACCTTAGTTACCCCTATCGCGAGCGGCGAAACCGCTACCGACGGTACATTTCATATAGCCCTCCCGCCTGGTGAATATTATGTTATTGTTAACTTAGATGCCAATAAAGATGGCAGATACAGTGAAGGGGACGGTTTGGGCGGCTATGGAACCGTGGATATCACAACGCAGCCACCGGTACCGATCACACTGAGTGCTGGTGAAAACCGGAAGATTGATCTCCTTATAAGCGCGCACTACGATGCAAACGGACACCTCCACGCAACACCTCCCGGCATCGAAGCGCATATTGAACAGGGCATTCTCGCGGGGCGCATTACATGGGATGGCTATCCGATTCAACAAGGTATTTTAACGCTTTCATATAGTCCCGACTTCAGCGAACCGATTGCGATACCTATCACGGTTGCTGGAGATGGCAATTATTTAGTCAACATCCTACCAGGCACTTATTATGTTATGGCAGTAATGGATGCAAATGACGATGGCAAAACAGGCATCACCGACGGTGTCGGGATATATGGCACGCGCCATCCAGTGCGTGGTGAGCCTGCCCCCGTCAATATTTTGCCAGGGCAGACTACTTCTCATATCAATATTGAAATCCTCGCAAGTTACATCGATACAGACGGGAATATGGCGGAGATTGAGGATGGCGGACGCTGGGAAATCAAAAGACGCTTCGGTGAACCCGAAGATATCTTTAGCATTACCCGCAACGGACGTGTCAATGAGGAGTGGAAATATTGGACAAAAGGCATCGGTTTTCTCTGGGAAGCAAACGGTGTCGGTTGGGAACTTGGAGACATAGAAGAATTCACGCCTAAGACAGACGTTGCCGCAAAAATAAAAGAAAGTAAGAGCGCAGCACCTGAACCCAGAGACCTCACCACTACGGAACAGCAGGACCCGCTACAAACTGAACAACTCCCCGGCGTTATCTACTTGACTTATGACAATATCATCTGGGGCATTTCGCCCGATGGTATGAGTGTCCCATTCGACACTGGACACAGCCCGACAGTCGCAAACGACGGCACACTTACCTACCAAGACCCAGACGGGAACGTTATCATCCGAGGCCCCGATACACCCGATGGGAGTTTGCTACTTGATAGACGCGAGATGGCAAAGGATGTGGTAATCTCACCGGACGCACAATATATCGCTTATACACGTCCGGATGTTGGCAATCGGAGTCGGGTTGTTATGCGGCACATCCCGAGTGGATCCGAATATGTTGTTCCATCAACTGCGTTGAAAAGTTTCACACCTGCTTGGAATAGCGACGGTAGCATGCTCGCGTATGTCACAGCGGGAACAATCGAAAACCCGAATGACATCGCCTCAAATGCTGAGAAACAGAGACGAAATATCTACGCATTTGATCAAGTGAAAACGAGTGTAGAACCGATTGTAGTGTCCCCCGCAGATGATACGCAACCGGCTTGGTCGCCTGCCGATCCAAATCGGTTGGCATTCACACGCACAGAAGGGAATCATCAGCAAATTTGGCTCATCACCTACGCAGGCGACGGCGTGCCGACAGAACGACAGTTAACCCAGAAAGGCGGCTCTCATCCGGTCTGGATTCCGCCTGAAGGACGCTGGATTTTATATGAAAACAACGGCCAACTCTGGAGAATTAACACGGAAAGTCCAATAACCACCGAAGCACCATTGATGCACAACGGCCAGATCGTGTTTGGACATGAACCTGCCATTTTAGGCGGCGCTGTCCAAACTGATACAAAACGTGAAGAATGATGAAAAAATCTTACACCCAATTAACACACATTGTCCGATTTTCTATATTGATCATATCCATTATTGTGGTCAACGCTGCCACTGCACAGTGGCTTTTGATACCGATGGAGCAGGGGAAGCAGACCAACCACCTGAAAGCGTACGGCTTGACGTACTGGGCACTGCAAGTTCCACGTGAGTACCGATGCTACTGGTGGCTGAACTATCGCGGGGGTGCGTTCGTTCTCCCAGATTCACAAGATGTGCGAGTCCGTGCTGTCCTAATGGGTGTCCGTTTTGAACCGATGAGCGATGCCGACTATACCAGCATTAAGCAATCTGTTCTTGAAGGCAGCAATATGGACGAGATCCTCTTAGAAAAAGCACCGAAGATCGCTGTATATGCACCATCAAAGGCATCTCCGTATCGAGATCCGTGGGACGACGCGGTCAAAATTGCGCTGGATTATGCGCAGATCCCCTATGACGAAATCTGGGATAAAGAGGTACAAAGCGGCATCCTACAGGCAAAAGGCTACGACTGGCTCCACTTACACCACGAGGATTTCACCGGTCAGCACGGTAAATTTCACGCCTCGTTTTCGACGCAAGTCTGGTATCAGCAGCGGATGCTGATGTTTGAGCAGGCGGCAGCGGAAGCCGGATTTCAAAGGGTCGCGCAGCATAAAGGACAAACCGCCCAAATGATAGCAGACTATATCGCTAACGGTGGATTCATCTTCGCAATGTGTTCTGCACCGGAAACACTCGACATTGCACTGGCGACACGCGGCGGGGCAATTGACATCGTAGCACCTGAACTCGATGGAACACCGATTGCCGGCGATGCTGAAGGGCGACTCGACTTTCAGCGTACCTTGGCATTTGAGAATTTCAGCCTCCATACGAATCCGTACCGATACGAATTTTCGGACATAGACAATCCGAACCCTGATAGAGATGCACAGAGTGGCGTTGAAGATTTCAAACTTTTTGAATTCGCCGCAAAGCACGATCCCATTCCAACAATGCTCACGCAAAACCATGTTAGCGTTGTGCCGGGCTATCTCGGTCAGACGACCTCGTTTAATATGGACAAGATCCGAGGGGCTATCACGATTCTCGGACAGGTAGAAGGTACAAACTACGCGAAATACATTCACGGTAAACTAGGGAAAGGCACCTTTACATTTCTCGGTGGACATGATCCAGAGGATTATCGCCACCTTGTCGGCGAAGGGGCAATCCCGACGAACCTTGATTTGCATAAACATTCACCCGGATATAGGTTAATCCTGAACAATATCCTATTTCCAGCCGCTCGTAAAAAACCGCAGAAAACGTAAGTGGTTGTCAGTACTCAGTTATCAGTTGTCAGTTAAAGAGACATCTGATTAACAAAAGCACCTCCTAACTGAAAACCGACGACTGATAACTGATAACCAGTCTAAGGACAGAAACATGAAAGCAGTTCTTGCGACGTGCAACCTGAATCAGTGGAGTCTCGACTTTGAAGGCAATACGGCGCGTATTATTGAATCTATTGAGATCGCGAAAGCGAGTGGCGCGCGGTATCGGTTGGGACCGGAACTGGAAATCACAGGGTATTCTTGTGAAGACCATTTTCTGGAACTTGACACGCTGCGGCATAGCTGGGAATCGCTTGCGTGTATCCTCAAAGGCGGGTACACTGATGGCATTCTGTGCGATATCGGTATGCCTGTCATGCACAAAAATGTCCGTTATAACTGTCGGGTCTTCGTGTTAGATGGAAAACTGTTATTAATCCGTCCGAAGATGGTACTGGCGAGCGATGGCAATTATCGGGAGCAACGCTGGTTTGTGGCATGGGAGCGGGGTTGGACCACCGAACCGTACACACTGCCACGCGAGATTACCGAACTGACAGGACAACGGCAGGTACCCATCGGTATCGCAGCGATAGCGACTGCGGATACGCTTTTGGCAGCTGAAACCTGTGAAGAGCTCTTTGTGCCGATGAGTCCGCATATCCATTTCGGCAACGCCGGTGTAGAGATCATCGGTAACGGTTCCGGTTCCCATCATGAGCTACGCAAACTCGATACACGCATCGCACTGATTCGGAACGCGAGTGCCAAAAACGGGGGTGTCTATCTCTACGCGAACCAACAAGGATGTGACGGAGGTAGACTCTATTTCGATGGCTGCGCACTGATTGCCCAAAACGGTGAAATCTTGGCGCAAGGCTCTCAATTCTCACTCAAGGATGTAGAGGTCGTCACGGCTACGGTAAATCTTCACGATGTCCGTACCTATCGGGGTGCAAAGGCGAGTCGTGCTGTGCAAGCGAGTAAAACCGAGCGACTCCCCCAGATAGATGTCGATTTTGATATAGGAATAGAAGGCGGGAAAGGTGCCCAATCTTCCAATCTTCTCTTCCAATCTTCTCTTCCAATCGAGCCACATACACACGAACCGGAAGCAGAGATCGCCTTGGGGCCCGCCTGTTGGCTCTGGGATTACCTACGCAGATCTGGGGCGGAGGGTTATTTCATCCCACTCTCTGGCGGTGCAGACAGCGGTGCCGTTGCGACACTCGTCGGTTCAATGTGCCAGTTAGTAGCAAAAGCGGTCCGTGAAAAAGATAGAGCAGTCATCAACGACATCAACCGTTGGCTTGCGGATGGTGAGACACTCGATGTTTTCACAGACCCGTGTGAACTCGCCAATCGTCTGTTGTATACATGCTATATTGGTACAGAGAATAGTTCGCGCGAGACCCGGAAACGCGCGAAACAACTCGCAGCGCAGATTGGCGCACATCATCTGGACATCAATATGGATGGACTTGTTAACGCGCTGCAATCACTCTTTACGCGTATTACGCAGAAAAAACCGCGATTCAAGGTTGAAGGCGGTACCTATCAGGAAAATCAGGCACTCCAGAACATACAGGCAAGGCTACGGATGGTGCTGAGTTACCTATTCGCACAGATGATGCCGTGGGTCCGAAACCGTGAAGGCACACTTCTCGTTTTAGGCACCGGTAACGTTGACGAAGCACTGCGCGGTTACCTCACAAAATACGATTGCAGCAGCGGGGACATCAATCCGATCGGCGGGATCAGCAAACACGATCTGCGGCGTTTCCTAAAATGGGCGGAACATCATCTCGGTTATACAGCACTCGCTGAGATTGTAGAGGCACCACCGACAGCAGAACTGGAACCCATCACTGAAACTTATACGCAAACCGATGAAGACGACATGGGAATGACTTATGCCGAATTGAGTCGATTTGGGCAGCTTCGGAAAATGGAGCAGTGTGGTCCCGTGAGTATGTTTGAAAAATTAGTTCAGGAGTGGGATCATCTGCCGCCGCGCGAGGTCGCCGAAAAGGTAAAACGCTTCTTTAGATATTACGCCATCAATCGCCATAAAATGACGACGCTAACACCCTCTTACCACGCCGAATCTTATTCGCCGGACGACAACCGATTTGACCTACGGCAGTTCCTCTATAACACGCGCTGGACGTGGCAATTCCGGCATATTGATACCTGCGTCAAAAAATTGGAGGCGCAGGCGTGATACATCCAATTTTACAAAACACAATCTTTCTCTTCACCGTCATGTTCATTTTCAGCACTGCGCACGGCGCGCCCGATGTCCCCGCAAACTTCGATGGATGGATTACCGATGCGCTTGCGAAGCTGGAAACCGACGGCATCACAGGCGGATTCCATCGGCAGACCGCACCGCTCTCGAGAGCAGAGGTCGCACAAATTATACGGCAGGCTGAATCGCGCATACGCGCAGGTAGCGTCATTCCATCAGAGATAGATCGGAAACTCCTTGAAAAGTTGAAACGAGCGTTTCGTAGGGAACTCGCAGATAGCGATGGAAGGCGAATAGCCTTTCTTCCGCAACTCCGCGCGACAGAAAAAAAAATAGCACCCGCACTTGAGACAGCTTTTCACTGGACAGCAGGGACGCTTAAACCGCCGTCAGCACCGCGCCTAACACTTTATTCCGAATTTGAAGCGCATAACTTTGAGAGTCCTCCGCTTGACGGAAAGACTGCAGGACAACGTCTTGAACGGTGGCGTGGCGAGTACACTATGGACTTCAAAAGGAGTTATTTGCAGGTAAACGGTACCCACCTTAACCTACTTGTCGGCAGGGATTGGATTTTCTGGGGTGCAAGTCGGTATAAAACGGTAGGGATCTCGGATAACTCACCCCCGTTTGACCAAGTTCGACTTACCGGTACATTTGGAAAACGACTCAAAGCGACGGCTTTCACGACACAACTGGATTCAACATGGTACGACGATGGCACAAAACGCTATCTGGCGAAACGCTATATGAGTGGACACCGACTCGACTATCAATACAACGACCGTGTGGAAATCGGCGTTGCCGAGTGGATACTTTACGGTGGCGATGCGCAGACGCTGGAGTGGAAGTATGCGAACCCGTTCACCTTCTATTACGCCCTACAATATAACGCAAAAGCCGACGATAATGTCATGTTTGCTGTTGATGCAGCGATCCGACCTATTGATGGCGTACGTCTCTATGCGGAATGGGTTATCGACGATATCCAATATGAATCTGATTCCAACGATCCACACGCAGTCGCATGGATTTTGGGCTTGACATGGTACCCACAACATCTCGATCGCCAACTCGGAATCCATAGCGAATACGCCCGGGTCAATCGATGGGCGTACACACATCTCGACCCTGATAACCAGTTCACGCATTTCGGCTACGCAATTGGACACCCCATCAGTAACGATTCGGACACATTGCGACTTTCGGCATCCTATCAATTTACTGTCTCCGCGGCGGCGGAGGTTCGCGCAGTACTGACCCGTCACGGTGAAGGCAGCATCGTCGACCGGTTTTATGGTGAAGATTATGATTCGCTTCCGTTTCCTACCGGTGTCGTCGCACGAACAACGGAGATCGGCGGGCGGTTTTCCTATCGCCCATTAGATGCATGGAATATATTTCTCTCGTACGCATGGCACCACACGCGAAATAGTGAACATCGGAACAGGGAAACAAATCAAAGACACAAACTCATGTTCCAGTTGGGTTATTACCTATAGTTATCAGTTGTGTATCACTGCTCCTGTATCCGCACCTCCTACGGAGCTAATCAATGATTCGGAAACGCACACTCATCTTTGTTATCGTAACAATCGCTTTGCTCCTTGTGTCCAGTGGCATCATTAACCTTCACCTGGATCTGCGACTGCTCGCGCTGACACCGAAGATTCTGAAATACAAGGGACTGATCCAGAAATATGCCGCTAAAGAGAATTTGGACCCGCGACTCATCTGTGCGCTGATTGCCCAAGAATCCGGGTTCGACGAAAAAGCGCGAAGTGCTGTGGGAGCACAAGGATTGACACAACTGATGCCTAAAACAGCAAAAGAACTCGGCGTTGACGACCCGTTAGATGCGGAGCAGAACATCGCTGGTGCAGCACGGCACCTACATACACTCTACCATGTGTTTCCAGAAAGCCAACCGGATCATCAACACCAACTCGTATTAGCAAGTTACAACGCCGGTCTCGGCCGCGTTCGCGACGCACAAGCACTTGCCCGTCATCAACAAAAGGCGAATCCGTTGCTATGGGAACCCGTACGTAAAGCACTCAGCCAACTGACCCAGCAACACGCATCTATACATAAACAAGTGTGGGGAAGCGAAGCACCTCCCCACGGGTATTTTGAAGGATTTAATGAGACATCAAACTACGTAAAACGTGTGATGCATTATTATGGTAGGCTCTGTTTTTACGGAGAAGTGTTATTTTTTTTATGACGGAAGATTTCATCTAACTGTTCTGAGCGGTAAGCGAAAATCTTCTCTATATCTGGACGCACGAACAATTTATTAATAAGCCCATCTCCCCAAACCGCATATTCAACCGAATCGCCAACGACAACCCCGTTTTCTGTCTCATCAAAGGTATGTGTATGCCGCCAGAGTCGGTAGGGACCGCGGCGTTGTTCGTCAGCAAACCCATAAGGTGGATTCCATTCCGTAATCTCGCTCTGCCAACGGAGTGGAATCCCGCGGAGTTTTAACCGATAATCGATACGCGTTCCGGGCAGCATTTCAATCGGTGCCGGGGTCAGCACTTCAAATCGCAGCCACGGTGGTGTTATCACCGCGAGGTTATGCGCATTAGAAAAGAATTCAAAAACTTCCGTGATTGGCTGCTCAAGTGTCTGTTGTGATTCAAAAAGGAACGTTTTCATTTTTAAAGTTTCCAGTTACCAGTTACCAGAGAAGAAGTTTCCTGTTTATAGTTACCAGTTACCAGAAAAGAGGGTGTTTTTGCTTGGGTGTTTCCTCTAAGGTTACCCCAAAACTGTTGTCTCACGCGATCCACTCTTTAACTGGGCACTGGTTACTGGTTACTGGCCACTGTTACAGATGTGTCTTCAAGCTGCGCGAGTCGTTTGTCTAAAGCCTGTTGCTGTTGCCCCAAGCGCAATACGTATAACATAAAGACCAACCATATCACAATATAGGCAGCAGCGAGATATTTGAGGCGGGTCCTCTGCGCTTTTTCGAGTATCTCAATAGAACTTATCACCGCCTGCTCCACGACCTCTTCATCCACAGGCACCTCAGACTGTGAGATTGCCTCCGAAACAGCCCCTGAAACCTTGTCAGATGTTATATCCACTGGTACCTGGGTCGCAAAGATGAATAATACAAGTACCACCAGAAAACTTGCTAAAATCAGTATCTTCATCCAGATGTCTCCTCAAGGTATTTCTGTTGTAATCTCTCATAGCGGGCTTCTGTCTTTTTCATTCGGTATCGGATGATTAGCAAGAATGTAAAGAGCATAATAAGTGCGAGCAGTGCTACCATCCATGTATACCGCATTGTCGCCTCAAGACTCCATTTTGTCCCACGGTCGGGATGTAATCCGCCTTGCCAGATATCTACGGCGTAATAGACAATCGGAACATCCAAATAAGCGATAATTCCGAGTACTGCGGAATAGACACCGCGTTTGTCGCCTTCTAAAGCCGAACGGAGGATAAAATAACCGATGTACATAAGCCAGAGCACAAGTGTGCTCGTGAGGCGAGCCTCCCAATTCCACCATGTGTTCCAGGCGTACCGCGCCCAGATGGGGCCCGACAGCAGCGCGACCGTGCAAAAGATAACACCGAGTTCCGCCGCCGCAACTGCCAGCAGATCGTCGTTCGGTCTCCGTTGGATAAGGTACTTGATACTAAAAACACAGTTGACACCAAACGCTACAAAAACGGTGAGTGCTGCTGAGACGTGGTAGTAGAAAATCTTTTGGACTTCAAGCATTGTGCCTTCAGTACGCGCGTAACCGAAGATAAGATAGAGCGAGATGAAGATGAGGATGGCAGTGATAGCGGCTATTATTTTTGTACTTAGATTTCCCACAATGCGCTCCCTGTTAAAATTTCGGGTCCATCGGAAAGAATCGCTACTGTGTGTTCAAAGAGAGCGGACAAGGAACCATCTACAGTTGTAATCGTCCATCCGTCTGGCGACATCTGGACATCGGGTAACCCAATATTCACCATAGTTTCAATAGCGAGTACCATTCCCGGTCTGAGGCGCAACCCGCGCCCAGCAACACCCATACACGGAACCTCCGGTGCTTCGTGTAGGTTTCGTCCGATACCGTGCCCAGCAAAACTCTGGAGTACAGAGAACCCATGCGATTCCGCCCCATTCTGTAATTTGAAAGAGATGTCCCCAATCCGGTTCCCCGGTTTCGCTTCGGCGATCGCATCGTAGAGCGAACTTCGCGTTGCGTCAAGCAACCGTTCCGCTGAGCGTGAGATGTCTCCAACAGGGAAAGTGTATGCGTTATCGCCGTGATAGCCGTCAATGCTGACAGCGATATCAATCCCGATAATGTCACCTGCTTTCAACACCTGACTTTCGGCTGGAATCCCATGGATGACGACATCGTTAATCGAGGTACATATCGTGGCAGGATAGGGGCTGTGTTCCGGTAACTGATAGCCTAAGAAGGAAGATGTAGCATTGACTTCGGCAATGGTATCACGTGAAATGCGTTCCAAGTCGGCGGTGGATACACCGGGGGCAATTGCCTCTCCAACGCGCTTAAGTACAGTCGCAGCTGCTTTACCGCTCCGTTTCATCTTCTCAATTTCGAGTCTGTTTTTGATCCTAAGTTTATCCATCAGACAATCTGTCCAATCAAGGTATGCGCTGTTGTACTGTGAATGCGAACGTTGACAACCTCACCGATTTTACTATCTACTTTGGGAAATACTGCCGTTTTGAAACCGTCTGTTTTGCCGTAATATTTATCCGTTTCCCGACGCGATTCGCCCTCCACCAGCACAGCGACAGTATCACCGACTGCAGCCGTGTTGATTTCTGCAGAGATCTGCTCCTGAAGTTCAATAATCTGTTTGAGGCGTTCTCCCTTTTCTGTCTCCGGCACATCATCAGGTAGTGCCTTGTGTGCAAGTGTGCCTTCACGTTCGGAATACTTGAACATGAACGCCGAATCGTATCGGATGTCCGCCATCATCTGATACGTCTGCATAAATTCTGCTTCGGTTTCGCCACAGAAACCGACAATAACATCGGTAGAGAGGGCAATGTCCGGGATACGTTCACGAAGTTTCGAGACGAGTGCCCGATACGCTTCCGCCGTGTAGGTACGACGCATCCGCTCAAGTACCGGCGTAGATCCAGATTGCAGCGGGAGATGCAAATGTTTACAAACAGTTAGAGAACTCGCCATAGCGTCAATCATACGCTCCGTCGCATCTGCCGGATGTGGCGAGGTAAAGCGCACGCGTTCTAAGCCGTTGACTTCGCCGACAGCATAGAGCAGATCCCCAAAATCGGAGCCGTTGTCGCGATAGGAGTTAACCGTCTGACCGAGCAAGACGACTTCTTTGAACCCTTGGTCAACTAATTTTTCGACATCTTCAACGAGGAGTTTCAACGGTAGACTCCGCTCCCGACCACGCACGAACGGAACGATGCAGAAGGTGCACATCTTATCGCAGCCTCGCTGAATCGTGAGCCATGCCCGGATCCCTTCTTTTCGGATGGGTGCGATGTCGGCATAATCCTCGCTTTTGTCCAAGCGTAATCCGAGGAACGGATCTCGGTCTTTCAGGGAGACGTGTGCCTCCACACCACCTGTCAACGAATCCAGTGCGATGGGTAGATTCCGATAGGCATCCGGCCCCATCACGAGATCGACGTAGGGTGCAGCGTCCAAGAGTCGGTCGCGGAGATGTTGCGCCATACAACCGCAAACCCCGATAATGAGTTCTGGCTGCCGACGTTTGCGGTGGTTGAGATGCTTGAGCCGATTGATAACCTTCGTTTCCGCATTTTCCCGTATCGCACAAGTATTGACAAGAACGACATCGGCATCGTCAATATGCGTCACTGTCTGGTGTCCGCTTTGTGTCAAAATGCCTGCCATCAGTTCACTGTCACTGACGTTCATCTGACAGCCATAAGTTTCGATGTAGACCCGGCGCACGTGTGCCTGCTGAGGTGCGTCAGTAGATGTCCCGCCTTGCGATTTGTGCGGTGGCGGATGCGGAGTGTCTTTATTATAAAGTGGAAAAAGCGTTTCGTTTTTCATAATCTTACATACTCGTATAATCTTGGTAGTATTCCCATAAGTCCACGGTAAAGAGATCGCCAGTGTATGCAAGCACACGATATTTTAATGTGTGTGTTGTAACTGTGTTTAGTGTAAAAGGTGCCGTCTGTGCGAAAAGATATCCGAAAGAAGCATCCGCCGCGAGAAATGTTGTGTCGCCGTTTGATGGATGCGGAAAGATGGCGACCCCGACGGCTTCCTGCTCAGCAGCCGTAAGTCCGCAGAGCGTACCCCACGCCGATATATTGCTATTTACCTCTGACTCGCCAATCCGTCCGTCTGCGTTAGCGGCTTTCCGGTACTCCATCTCAGCAGCGAGGCAGCCGAGTCCTATACCTCCCGTAAATTCAAGCGAGTGACTCGGTGCCTGTAATGAGAACTCCATATCCAAGACCTGCACTTCGGTCTGACGTGGTTGAACTTCTGCCGTGCAAGTTTCTATCAGGTACGGTTCTGCCGAATCTTTCCATGTCGTGACAATAGAAAACCTCGCTGAATCTGCCGCTGTGTCGCGCGTAATTTCATCCTGACTCAGCTGCCCATCATTGACGGTTCCGCAAGTGAAACAGATTCCCGGTGGATGCTGATGTCCGATGCTTGTGTCATCCGTTACCACTTGTCCATTGGGGGCATAGAGCGGATGCAGATATGGCGGACGTGCTACACCGCCACCACGATGGCAAGTAAGTATCGGCGCGCCATCTTCTGTAATGGATAATTCTTTTTCGTTAAATTCGTGTAACATAAATGCTATGCGTAAATTATACCACGCATCTCACTATAATGCAAA
Source organism: Candidatus Poribacteria bacterium (assembly GCA_009835515.1). Lineage (GTDB taxonomy): Bacteria > Poribacteria > WGA-4E > WGA-4E > WGA-3G > WGA-3G. The sequence goes on along the minus strand of VXXH01000376.1, from coordinate 65 downwards.
CGCGATTTAGCTCACTTACCCCCATTTTTTTCTGAGGTATAAGATTAGGGTTTGTAAGCGGGTAT
>VXXH01000613.1 GCA_009835515.1 Candidatus Poribacteria bacterium | reverse complement strand
TCAGTTTGCTTCGCAGTGAGAATACGATTTTTTCGACGAAAAAATCTTTCAGTTATCAGTTAAAGAGGTTTCTTATGGCAGTAACAGGAAATGTCCCCCACACAATGTCTTAACCGAAAACCGATAACTATTCCTGATACACGGCTTCACGCGTGTGAAATCCATCTTTAATGACAACTTCGTCAAGGTTCTCTTGGTCAACTTGGATGGGTGTAAGCAAAATGGATGGCACGTTAATTTTACCGTTATTCACTGTCTGCGTGGCTTCAGCGATCGTTTCACCTTTTGCGAGTGCAACTGCCGCTTGTGCCGCCTTTGTTGCAATAAGGTGAATCGGTTTATAGACCGTCATCGTTTGTGTGCCTTTAACGATCCGTTGACACGCCGCAAGCTCGGCATCCTGGCCTGAAACGATCACACGCCCCGCCAAGTTCTGTCCTTCGAGTGCTTGAATAACACCACCTGCCGTGCCGTCGTTAGAGGCGACCACAGCATCGACCGTATTGTTCGTCTGTGTCAACACCTGTTCCGCCTTCTTCAGCGCATCACGCGGATCCCAATTGACTGCCCAATGTTTGCCTTCTGCTACCAATCGGATGTCGCCACTGTCAATCGCCGGTTGTAAGGCACGCAGCTGCCCCAGTCGGAGGAGTTGTGCGTTATTATCTGTGGGCGCGCCGCCGAGCAAGAAATAGTTCCCTTTCGGTTTTTGACGCAGCAGATATTCGGCTTGCAGATACCCAACCTGCTCGTTGTCAAAGGAGATATAGAGATCGGGTGAACTCTCGCGAATCAACCGGTCATAAGCGACCACTTTGATCCCTTCCGCATGCGCAGCTTGAACGATTTGAGCGGCAGCAACGCTATCTTTCGGAATAACAACGAGGACATCCACGCCTTGTGTGATCATGTTCTCTGCTTGCTCATTTTGTCGTCGTTCATCGCCATCGGCAGATTGGACGATAACTTCGGCACCCAGTTTTTCCGCCTCAGCCGTGAAAATATCACGATCCTTCTGCCACCGTTCTACACGCAACGAATCCATGGACAAACCGATTTTAATCTTCTGAGCAGCAGTATCGCCTGCTTCTTCAGTTTTCTTCGGCGCACTCGGATCCGCGCATCCGAATAACATGACAAGACACACTGTCAAAACGCAGAAAATGGGGCGCAATTTCCGATAAACCTTGCTATTAATAGTCGAGCGGTACTTCATATAACACTCCTTTCAAGATTTACTCTTGTTTTTCTTCAGGGGCATCCGCTTCAGCGGTAGTCTCGCTAACGACATCACCGATTTTCAGAGGCTCCGCTATTTCAACGACGCGAAAAACGGAGACCTTACCCGTCAGGATCTCAGAGACCGCCAAGGTCCCAATTTGTTTCGGTACGTATGTCAGAATTTCACCGGTATCTATATCTCGAACCGGTTTGCCCTTGGTAGAGACAGTAAATTCTTGGTTGATGGCTATCCCCTTATCGGAGCCGATATTGACGTAGATCATATCCGGGTTTTCATTATCGAGATACGTAATCTTCCCTTTGACCGGTCCATCCGTTATCGTTGAAGGGGTTTGCGCTCCTTTTTCGGAGGCTGCGGGTTGCGGTTCCCAACGGGTAATGAAGTTCGGTCCAACGTTATCTCGGAGTGCCAAAACCACTTTGATCAGTGCTTCATTCGTCACCATGCCGAAAAGGGTTCTATCGTATTCAGCACTCGCAAACTGGATTTCATTCAGTTCTGTCGGCTTAACAATCGGACGCGGGTTCTTCCGCTGCTTGTCCGAGGTCTGACCAAACGAGAGATTTGTCCCTTCTTCTGTCACACTTGCTTCAAGAGAGGCGAATCTCGTGCCAGCGTACGAGTGATCACGGGTAGCGGAAATCCGAGGTTCAGCAACGGCATCGCCCGACGCATTGTAAAATTTCATGTTCAGTTGGATCGTTACACGGTGTAGCGACCCGCGCAGGATGACAGGAGCCGTGTAACTTGTCATGCCGCGCTGCGCTTCGCGGCCGCCTTCCCGCAGCGTCCGAGAAGCGTTGGTGCGGAGCCGTTCCTGATTAAACTTTCGGATATTACCTAACACAATTACATCAGCATTGAGATGTTTAGCAAGCGTAGCGCGCTGCGCCTGATCTAATTTTTTCAAACTATGTCGCGAGAGCGTCATAAGTGCCATAGCATCTAAAAGCTCGTCTTTCGGAATCGGTTCATACACGTTCGTTTCCACTAACTTCCGGTTGAGAATTTTGGCGAATCCTGCCTCCAAGTCCCATCGTTTTTTTGTGCTGAAAATATTGCCGATAAAGCTCGGTATACAACCACATCCCGTCGGAGAATCAAAGCGGCTGTTGTCCTCAAAATAGAGCACCGCAACCCGTTTTTTCGGTGTTGCTTCGCTAACCGCAGCAGTACTAAGGATAAAACCTAAACTGAATCCTACCAACAATAGATATGAGAAGAAGCGTTTCACTGGGTTTTTGCCTCCTTTTCGTTTACTCACCTTCACGGTTATAGGCTAACAATTGTTTGAACATTTATCAAGGAAATTTAACTGCAAAGTAGTAGGCA
>VXXH01000291.1 GCA_009835515.1 Candidatus Poribacteria bacterium | reverse complement strand
CCGATGGGACTTTGTAAAATAGCGGGACCTCATACAAGGAGTCTACGATGCCGAACTTTACAGCAGAAGAACTCACCACTATTTGCCTCAACGTCTTCCAAAAATTAAATATCCCCGAAGCCGAAGCGGAAATCGTAACCCGTTCTATGGTGGATGCCAACCGCGTCGGACACGATTCACATGGCGTTATTCATCTTGCAAAATACGTACGTGAATTGGAAGCAGGATTAATTCAACCGGGTGCTCCAACAGAGACCTTACACGAATCCGCGTCAATTGCGGTCTTAGATGGGAACTGGGGGTTCGGTCCCGTGATTGCGACGCGCGCTGTTGAATTGGCGATTGCAAAGGCAAAACAGACGGACATCAGTTCCGTTGCTGTCTCACGGTGCAATGAGGTCGGTCGATTGGGTGGATATGCATGCCTTGCAGTAGATACGGAAATGATTGCACTACTGATGGCAAATGACCACGGGGGTGGCACGTGTGTCGCGCCGCACGGCGGGGTTGAAGGTAGACTCGCTACGAATCCGATCGCGTGTGCTGTGCCGATTGAAGGGCAAGATCCGATTGTATTGGATATGTCTACGAGTGTTGTTGCATCGGGGAAGATTCGGGTTAGACAGCATCAGGACGAGGTACTTCCACACGGTTGGTTGATTGACGCAGAAGGTGAGTCAACGACAAATGCGGACGACTTCTACAGCACGCCACCTGCTGCTTTATTACCGTTCGGTGGGATTGCTGCCCACAAAGGATTTGGTTTGAGCGTTATTGTTGATATTTTGGCAGGTGCGCTTACGGGTGCTGGATGTAGTCAGAGTGAAGATGCCCGCGTCGGCAATGGGTTGTTTGTGCTTGTAATCAATGTTGCAAGTTTTAGAGGGTTTCCGGGGTTCAGCGCGGAGATAGAACGATTTATAGCGTATCTCAAATCAGCGAAACGCGCTGCTGGTGTTGACGTAATTCGGATGCCGGGGGGACGCAGTTGGAAGGAACAACGCAAACGGGAACGGGAAGGTATTCCGATAGATGCAGAAACACGGGCACAAATTCAGGCTCTATAAATTAAATTAACGTGAATTTAATTCAGTGGTTCTCTCTTGTATACTAAAACCGTAGCCCGTAATGTAATGGAGGGCGGATTTCGAGAAAGGCACGTTAACGTCTAAACCTACGTCATTTACCCGCAAGGAAAGTTAAAAAAGTGAATCACCTGTCTCTGGGTGAAAAAGGTGTGCCTTGTCCATGTTGAAGTTAACTGTCAACGGCGTATTGTGTTGCGGCATATTGATAAGATCCGATTGTGCAACAAAGTTGTTTTTCTCGGTCCGCAAATATAAGAGTGCATGATTTCCGAGCGGCTCAACGAGTTCCACCTGTGTGTCAACGCTGTTCTTCCCATTTTCACCGAGGTGAATATCCTCTGGTCGGATACCGAGCGTTACTGCGTCTCCCGAAAGTTTGATGAGTGCCGACTGGAGCTGGCTATTCAGTTCCACCTCAAAACTCTCAAATCGGAGTGTCGGGGTGCCACCATTACTCACAATGTGCGTCTCTATAAAGTTCATCGGTGGTGTGCCGATGAAGCCGCCGACGAATTGGTTTGCGGGTTTGTGGTAGAGCGTCCCGGGATCGGCAATCTGTTGGATTTTCCCCTCATTGAGAACGACGATCTGATCCCCCATTGTCATCGCTTCAACTTGGTCATGTGTAACGTAGACAATGGTCGCGTTGAGTCGGTCGTGGAGCCGACTGATCTCCATCCGCATTTGCACGCGCAACTTCGCGTCAAGGTTACTCAACGGTTCATCGAATAGGAACACCTTCGGATGTCGCACGATTGCCCTGCCAACTGCGACGCGTTGGCGTTCACCACCGGAGAGATGCTTCGGTTTGCGGTTCAAGAGATGCGAAATGCTCAGAATCTCCGCCGCTTCGTTGACGCGCTGTTCAATTTCCGCTTTCGGATATTTGCGAAGTTTCAACCCGAACGCCATGTTCTTATACACCGTCATGTGTGGATAGAGAGCATAGTTTTGGAAGACCATAGCGATGTCCCTATCTTTAGGCGGCGTGTCGTTGATGCGTTCATCGTCGATATAGATGTCGCCTTCGGTAATCTCTTCCAACCCGGCAATCATCCGTAACATCGTCGATTTGCCGCATCCTGACGGACCGACGAGTACGGTAAATGACTCATCTGGAATCTGGAAATCCGCCTGTTCAACTGCGAGGACATCACCATCGTAAATTTTGGTGACATCTTTCAAGGTGACCTGTGCCATAATTACTTATACACTCGTATGGTAGCGCGAACTGTGAAGTCGCGTCTTATACTGCCACAGGCTGACAGCCTATGCTACAAAAAAGTACAAAGGGAGCATTACATCTGTTGTTTTATTCTGCTGGACGAAACAGTGCCTCGTCAACTTCAGCGTTCAATTCGATGTCGGTAACCAAAATCTGCCGATATTCCCCGTTCTTCGTGGCACGATGATGCGCGACTTTAACGCCATCCACATCCCGATAATCCTCAAAGAACGCTGTCACGTTTTCCGCCCCTCCGCCTATCCCAAC
>VXXH01000134.1 GCA_009835515.1 Candidatus Poribacteria bacterium | reverse complement strand
ACAATACCTTGATATATAATAACATTAACAAAGAATCTGTGTCAAATGTACAGTGAATTAGGTATCATTTTTCCATTCTAAAAACGCCGATTCTAAAGCCGTATCTCTTGTAAAAGACAACGGCATCTTCGTTGTGGACGAGTACATCCAATCTGACTTTCTTATCCGTCCATACGTTTTCGTACAACCAATCCAGCAGCTGCGTAGCAACCCCTTTTCGCCGATGCGCTCTATCCACATACAATTGCCGCATATAATAATGTTCGCCGTCATCTCTGTATAGGCAGTATGCGATGATATGTCCGTTCTCCTTCACCGTATAGCAGATATAGTCGGTTGCCAACCACGCGTTCATCCGTTCGGTGAGTTCGGCTATGTTCGTCGGGTTCGGATGCCGTTCGTCCTCAATGAGGCATCTGTTCAGTTCAGCAAGTCTTTTGACATCACCCAATTTTGCTTTAATGATTTCCATTTTCGTAATTTTCTATGATAGCAAAGGTCGTATCAATAACGGCTTGTTCTCCGTTTTCCCTACGGTTTTGCTTTTCAATATCGCTCAAGAGAATATGCTCACCCTTGCTCGGATTATCAAAAACGAACAATAATGATAGGTGTTGCATCCCGAAGTATTCAGCAACTGCGAAAGTGGTAGCCGTTTCCATATCTACGGCAATATAACCTTGATGCGACCAACGCTGGATTTCTGCTTTTCCCTCTGCAAGCAGTGCTGATGTCGTCCAGATAGGACCTTTGTGTATCTCAACGGATGCAACGCGTGAAGGCGTAACCTGTTCAATAAGGTCGAGCGAAGCACTGACTTCTCGCTTCTGAGGTAAATAATATTGCGAGGCACCTTCTCCGCAATATGCTGATGTTACGCAGACGATATCACCTGCTTGAACACTATCGTTCAACGCACCGCAGCAACCTGTTTGTATGACTAAGGATGTTCCCAACACACCGAATAGATGCGTGATTTCAGAAGCCATCGCATCACCGTACACGGAAGCGTAACCAACACTGATGTTCTTATAATCACCAATCAGCACGTCCTCAAAAATACCATTCGGTGAACCGACTTCATAAATGTTCGTAAAAAAGGTACTGTGCTTGGCGTAATTGACTTTTAGATTGCGTGTTCCTCGCAGGATTAAAATGGTCGGTACCCTGTTCTCAGGGATATTTAAAAGCGACAACCATTCATTTTTCGTTAACTCTTTGAGCATTGTGTATTTTTCAAATCCTGTCTATATAGTTAACCTCACATTGTCTTGTTTTACAAGATCCTTGATTTCCCATTCTGACCCGTAAGCCGCCAACGCTTTCGTTTCTGGAGAGAGTCTCTCCATCACTTCTGGTGGAAAGAGTTCTCGAATACCGCGATCGTCCTGAAAAAACTGTGTCTTATACCGCAAGATTAGGAATCTTCGATCCCGATCTTCCGGTTTCCACACCAGCACCCCGTGTGTCAACATCTCGGTGATAATCACAACGTCTCCTGCTTTCGGTGTCACATTGACAAGAGCCGGATGGAGTGGAGCGTCTGGAGTGTCAGGTTCAGGGAAAAACAGGTTTTCCGGACGCTTAAAATTGCGTTTATGAGAACTCGGCAAAACTATCAAACCACCGTCCCCTGGATAGACATCCGTGAAATAAAAGAAGGCAACGACATCGTTGGTGAAGATTTGACCGTTTTTGACATCATACCGCCGGGTCCAACGAAAACCTTCACCCGCACAATGCAACGGTGTCATCTCCTGTCGTTCATGTGTATTAACAACAAGCGACCCGCGATTGAAACGCGGTTTGTTGAAAGTCAATTCTTTGATGATGGGCCAGGTAACAGAATGTAGCGTCAACGCTTCAAGCGATTTATCCGCTGAAAACCCGTTTGAAAAACCTTCACCACCTCGACTAATCCCAGGCGGCAATTCATCTGGTGCTGCCTGCACAAGCCGTTCAATGGCTGCTTGCGCATTGCTCAGTTCTTCCGGTGTTAGGACGTTCTCTAAATGCAGATAGCCGCGTAGATCAAAGAGGTATTTCTGTTTCGGTGTCATGCCTGTTCCTCAAGCGAGCTAAGGTTATTTGCTCTTGCTAAACATGATATAAAGATTTGCTTTAAAGTTCAAGATAATTTATAATGTTAACATGAAGCAATAGAGTGTGTAGGTTGAGGCGAAGGTGGAGACTTTGTAAAATGAAGAACCCCAAAATTCTTAGCAAAGCATCTATCAAGCGGACACTTGTGGACAATCGGAAGACACTTCGGAAATACGGAGTTAAACGGATCGGCTTGTTCGGATCTTACGTACGAGGAACAGCAACCGCCGCAAGTGATATTGATTTCCTTGTTGAACTCGAAAGGCTTACTTTTCGGGACTACATGGGGCTGGCTCTTTTTCTTGAAGATCTGTTTGAAAAAGACGTTGACCTCCTTACCCCCACCTCCATCAAACCGGGTTACAAACCTTATATTGAAAAAGAGGTAGAATATGTCACGGAACTATAACTTGTACCTCCAAGATATAGTTGTGGCGGCCGACCGTATTGCATCCTACGTTAAAAAGGAGAATGCTATGT
>VXXH01000417.1 GCA_009835515.1 Candidatus Poribacteria bacterium | reverse complement strand
CAGCATTTTTCTCACACGAAATACAACCTTATTTCTACTAAATTGACACCTATGGATGCGTTAGGAAACCGCACCTACCGGTCTGGAGACCGACGCGGTGATTTTTCGCTTGCATTGCAAGTTGGTTTCGTCTAAACTCATGCAGAGGCATTCAGTTTTCAGCAGTCAGCAAAGATCAGAAAGAATCGGGGTTAGAAACCCCTCCCGCAGATGTTACACGGCGCGGTTACAAAGCGCGTCTACCCAGTAAGGATCTATAGATTAGGAGGTAAGCGTATGACGATACGAGTCGGTATTGTGGGTACGGGTGGTATCTCACGGGCACACCAGCGGGCTTATACGGCAGTAGGCGGTTTCGAGATCGTCGCGGTCTGCGACATCATCAAGAGTAAGGCGAACGAAGCTGCCGATAGGTGGGGTGTTCCCAGAAAACACGTCTTCACCAGCTACAACAAGATGCTTGAGATGGACGAAATTGATACGGTCAGCGTTTGCACTTACAACCAAGGACATCGCCGTCCGACGGTGGCAGCGTTGAACGCCGGTAAACACGTCTTTTGTGAGAAACCGATGGCAGCGACGCTCCCTGATGCGACCGCAATGGTACGCGCCGCGAAAGCGTCGGGGAAAATCTTGCAAATCGGTATCCACAGCACCTTTAATCCGAGACTCCAATTCGCGAAGAAGGTGATCGATTCAGGACTGCTCGGCGACATCTATTATTCTGAATCTACAGGAGGTAGTCGACGCAGGAACCCGGGACGTACATTCATCTACAAAAAGACCGCAGGTGCCGGCGCAATCGTAGATGTCGGTGTCTACAATATGCACGATTCGTTGTATGCGATGGGGTATCCAAAACCAGTGCGGGTCTCCGCGATTACCGAGGATTGCATCTCCCAGCAAGATCCGCAATTTAAGGGGATCATGGACGTTGAAGAGTTCGGTGTGGCATGGGTCCGGTTTGACAATGGCGGTGTGATGGTATTCAAAATCTCTTGGGTAGTGCATCAGGATTCGTTGGGTCCGAGTTTTTGTCTCGGTAAAGAAGCAGGTATTTCTCTGAACGAACCCGTTGTCTATGCCGATGCTTATACAAATGACCTGAAGAAACTTGTCAAATCCGAAGGACTCACCGCAGAAGCGAACCCACCGGAAGGGATGACGACGATCCAGTTCTCTGGATTCCCAGAGGTCGATGTCTGGCAAGCACAGATAACGGCGTTCCGTGAAGCCGTCAAAGCGGACGCACCATCGCCGATACTCCCAGAGGGTGTCCTACTCACGAATGTAATTATGGATGGTATTTTCCGTTCACATGAGACAGGGAAAGAGGTTGCGGTGAAAGTGCCGGAGGTTGAATAGCCGTCAGTAGACGAGGTTGGAAACCTCGTCAGCAAAAGAGTGGACGTAAATTCTGATGAGGAGATAAGCGTATGACAATTCGAGTCGGTATTGTGGGTACAGGTGGTATTTCACGGGCACACCATAGGACTTATACGGCAGTAGGCGGTTTCGAGATCGTTGCGGTCTGCGACATCATCAAGAGTAAGGCGAACGAAGCTGCCGATAAGTGGGGTGTCCCCAGGAAACATGTCTTCACCAGCTACAACAAGATGCTTGAGATGGACGAAATTGATACGGTCAGCGTTTGCACTTACAACCAAGGACATCGCCGTCCGACGGTGGCAGCGTTGAACGCCGGTAAACACGTCTTTTGTGAGAAACCGATGGCAGCGACGCTCCCTGATGCGACCGCAATGGTACGCGCCGCGAAAGCGTCGGGGAAAATCTTGCAGATCGGTCTCAAAAGTGCCTTTGATCCGAGACTCCAATTCGCTAAAAAAGTGATTGACAAAGGACTGCTCGGCGACATCTATTACTCTGAGTCTACAGGGTGTAGGCGGCGCGGGAATCCCGGACGTACGTTCATCTACAAAAGGACCGCGGGGGCGGGAGCAATCGTAGATATCGGTGTCTATAATATGCACAACTCGTTGTATGCGATGGGGTATCCAAAACCGGTGCGGGTCTCTGCTATCACCGAGGATTACATCTCGCAGCAGGATCCGAGATTTAAGGGGATCATGGACGTTGAAGAGTTCGGTGTGGCATGGGTCCGGTTTGACAATGGTGGTGTGATGGTGTTCAAAATCTCTTGGGCGATCCACCAAGATTCGCTCGGTCCGAGTTTCTGTCTCGGTAAAGAAATGGGTATCTCTCTGAATGGACCGGTTGTCTATGCCGATGCCTATACCGATGAACTCAAGAAACTCGTCAAATCTGAAGGACTCACCGCGGAAGCGAACCCACCGGAGGGTATGACGACGATCCGGTTATCAGGGTTTCCTGAGGTCAATGTCTGGGAAGCACAGATGACAGCGTTCCGTGAATCCGTCAAAGCGGAGGCACCGTCGCTGCTACCACCAGAAGGTGTCCTGCTCACGAACGTGATTATGGACGGTATTTTCCGTTCGCATGCAGCCGGAAAAGAGGTTGCAGTGAGCGTGCCGGAGATTTAGGTATAGCAGTCAGCCATCAGCAGTTAGTTGTCAGTGGAGACGGTATATTTTAGTGTCTACATA
>VXXH01000276.1 GCA_009835515.1 Candidatus Poribacteria bacterium | reverse complement strand
GAATGCCTTATGGGCATTCCCCGCCCCTTATCAGGGGGACTTTAAGAGAAAATGCGTAAGTTCTACTTATGAAGTTTTATCAATCTGAGATGCCTGTAATTGCTGTGCTGCCTCTAATAGTGCGTTCGCCAAAAACTCTGGATTGACCTCGTCTCTCCCGCGGAAGGTGCGGACGCGTTCACCTCGGACTTTTAGGACTGCGAGTTCCTTACCACCCAAGTGGATGCCGACTTCAGCGTTGCGCGTTTCACCCGGTCCGTTGACTTCACACCCCATCACCGCCACCGGAATGTTGATGCCGTGTTTCTCCAGCAGTTCCTCGGCAACAGCGACGATGTTCTCATAACCTGCCTCCGGATCGCCACGCCCACAGAACGGACAGGAGACAACGTCGAGCATGTCTTCCGCCATACCGAGTGCGCGTAGGAGTTCTTTCGCCGTCAAGACCTCTTCAACAGGGTCACCAGTGATTGAGACACGGATGGTATCACCGATGCCTTCGAGCAGCAGTGTACCGATGCCGAGTGTTGATTTGACATGCGAACGCCGCGGTGTTCCGGCTTCGGTCACACCGAGATGTAAGGGGTACGGCACTTTCGCTGAAAGCTGCCGGTTCGCCGCAATCATCCGAATCGGATCACTCGATTTAACAGAGATAGCGATGTCTCTGAAGTCATGTTCCTCACAGATATTGACGTGTCGCATCGCACTCTCTACCAATGCCTCTGCTGTCGGTGACGGATATTTATCTAACAAATCTTTTTCAAGTGATCCTTCGTTAACGCCGATACGGATTGGGATATTCGCTGCTTTCGCTGCAGACAGGACCTCTGCAATCCGTTTCTCGTTACCGATGTTACCCGGATTGATACGAACTTTTGCCACGCCTGCATCTACCGCAGCGAGTGCATAGCGGTAGTTAAAATGGATATCCGATACGATAGGAACGGGTGAGCGTTTTACGAGTGTGCCCAGTGCCTTCGCGTCGGGTTCTTCAGGGACAGCGACACGGACAATCTGTGCGCCTGCCTCTGTACACCGTTCTATCTGTGCCAACGTGGCATCGACATCATGGGTCAGTGTCGTTGTCATCGTCTGGATAGAGATAGGACTGCCGCCGCCGATCGGGATGTCTCCTACCATGATTTGCCGTGTAGGGCGTTTGTTGGTGAGTTGTATAAGTTCTTTCATATCTTTTATAGTTATCAGTTGTCAGTTGTCAGTTGTCGGTTAAGAGGTGATCTTTTCACAATCCAGGCAAACTTGGAACGCCTCATGTTAGATGAGGATATCCTAATGGATAACTGATAACTGACAATTGACAACTTTTAATGCCTTGATAAATCTTTCATTTTCCTGCTGTGTGCCAATTGTTACACGGACTGCATTTGGATAACCATAACCTGCTATGGGACGCACAATGACCCCTTGCTTCAGGAGTGCATCAGCGATATCTGTTCCCGATTGCGCCACGTGCAACATGATGAAATTGCCTTCCGTTTCGACATAACGAAGCCCCATGTCGTTAAACGCTTTATAGAGGAATGTTTTTCCAACCGCGTTGCTTTTTTGGCTTTTCGTAACGTGATCCGCATCTTTCAATGCAGCGCGCGCCGCTGCTTGTCCGACCAAATTGCAATTAAACGGCTGCCGTACCCGATTCAGCGTTTCAATTAAAGGCGGGGGCGCGATGCCATAGCCGATACGCAGCCCTGCAAGTCCATAAATTTTAGAAAAGGTACGGGTAATGATAAAATTCCGTCCCTCCATCACATAAGGCAACGTCTGCGGGTAGTCCGAACGGGCAACATATTCATAATAGGCTTCGTCAAAAACGACAAGTACGTCTGCGGGGACCTGTTCCATGAATGCTGCGGTCTCGTCCGTCGTGACCATCGTCCCAGTTGGGTTATTCGGATTCGCGATGAAGATAACCTTTGTTTTATCGGTGATCGCTGCTGCCATGGCGGTGAGATCGTGTGTATCATCTACCATCGGCACAACGACAGCCGTTGCGCTGCATAACTTCGTCACAAGGCTATAGACGACGAATGCGCCCGCCGCATAGATAACTTCATCATCAGGAGCGATGTATGCCTCAGCGATTAACTGTAGCACATCATTTGAGCCGTTCCCCAAAATCAGGTGTTCAGCGGAAACCCCGATATGTGCTGCGAGTTCCTTTTTAAGGTAGTAGGCGTTACCGTCGGGATAGAGGTGGACCTGTGCGGCACTCTCCGCAATCGCTTGCGCCGCCAACGGTGACGGACCGAGCGGGTTCTCATTCGATGCCAGTTTGATAATATCGGTGATGCCCAGCTCGCGTTGGACCTCTTCAATCGGTTTACCACCCTGATATGGTTGTATCGTGTCAACACCGGGTTTCGGTTTTAGCATAATGTTTTTTGGGTCTCAATTTTTCTGTACTGCTTCATGCAAGCGCGTCCACGGACGCACCTGAACACAATTTTATTATACCACACACCTTCTTTTTTGAAAAGGAATTTTCCGTACAGAAGCAGGGTCATTCAATTGTCCGTTTTTGGTGTTGCCCTTTTCGTATTCGCAGGTGATAATACTTAATTT
>VXXH01000127.1 GCA_009835515.1 Candidatus Poribacteria bacterium | reverse complement strand
GTTAACGACAAAGGAAATCAAATATGCCAAATCTAAATATTACTCAAACCATCGCATGTACAGTTGCAGCAGGGGTAGCACTCGCGCCCACTTTAATCGGACACGCTGCAGACAGCAACCCTATTATTGCACCGGGTGCGGAACTCAAAGAACTGTTCAACGACGCACATTTCACAGAAGGACCCACCGTCGCACCAGATGGCACAGTCTATTTCAGCGACATCACCTTCACAGATCAGACGGATATGCAAGCCGGACATATCATGAGATACAACCCTGAAACCGGAGAAACAACCGTTTTCCGTTCCCCAAGTGGCATGTCCAACGGGATGGAGTTTGACGCGCAAGGTCGCTTGGTCGTTGCAGAAGGTGCTGATTTCGGGGGACGCAGAATTACCCGTACAGACATGGAGACTGGTAAAAGTGAGATTATCGCCGGTCTCTATAACGGAAAACCTTTCAATTCACCGAACGATCTCGCAATTGACGAACAAGGACGCATCTATTTTACGGATCCACGATACGCCGGGCACGAACCCGTCGAACAACCCATTTTCGGAGTCTATCGCATTGATCCTGACGGTTCTGTTCACCTCGTTGTCACGGATGGCGGCAAACCGAACGGTGTAGCAGTTTCGCCAGATCAAAAGACCCTCTATGTCATCAGTCATGACAACGGCGCAATGGGTAGTAACCTCCCCGATGACATGGAACCACATAAAGGACAGATGGCACTCCTCGCTTACGATCTCTCGTCGGAAGGCACGGCGACTTTCCGTAAAGTGCTCGTTGATTACGCACCACAGGACGGACCAGACGGGATGGTCGTCGATGCAGAGGGGAATCTCTGGGTGGCAGTGCGCGATGAAACCCGACCCGGCGTTCGCGTTTACACACCTGACGGTGAAGAACTGGCATACGTCGAGACACCCGATAAACCCACCAATGTCGCATTTGGACACGGGAAAACGAGCAAGACGCTCTACATCACAGCAGAACATTGCCTCTACAGCATCCAAACGACGAAAGAGGGGTATCGCCTACCACAGAAATAGCACTGCCTTTTAAACATCTGGATGAAGATCCTGCCACGGTGTCGCGCTTTCATAAGCGTGTCCAACCCGACACAATAACGGCTCTGTCAAGTGTTTTCCGACAAACTGAATGCTCAACGGGAGGCCTTCGCTATTCATGCCGCACGGCACAGATAGCGTCGGCGCGCCGTTGTAGTTGAACGGCACGGTGAACCGCTGGAACTTCGGTTCCCGGTCCCGGGGGTCATACGGTCCGTATAATATCTCCGGCGTGACAACGTGTGGCGGTGCGGACATCGACGGACACACCAACACATCAATCTCTGCAAATACGCGTCTAAGATGCCCTGTACAGGCAGCTCTCAAATTGTTCGCCTTCGCGTATGCTGCGCCTGACACCTTCGCACCCATATCAAGCCACCCTTGAAACCAAGGACCGTAAGCATCTCGTCGGAACGGATAATAGGCTGCGTGCGCCACTACCGCCTCGGTAGCACACAGCGTGGGCCACACCGAGACGTATTCATCCACGTCAGGCAATTCCACTTCGACAATTTCAGCACCTTGATCCGCAAGAACTTTCACACCCGCCCGCACCGCAGCAGCGAGTTCAACGTCAATACCGTGCGTCGCATAGTTTTCATCAAACCCGATGCGGATACCTCGGAGGTCCTGTCCTATCCCCTCAAGCATATTCGGCACCGGGTCCGGCAGAGAAGTCGGATCGTTCGGGTCAGAACCAGCGATCGCCGCCAGCATAATCCCCGCATCCGCGACACTTCGCGTCATCGGACCGACATGATCCATCGATTCGGCGAGGGCAAGTACACCGTAACGACTCACCCGACCCCAAGTCGGTTTTATTCCCACAACGCCACACGCTGCCGAGGGAAAACGGATGGAGCCACCTGTATCACTACCAAGCGAACCGAAACACAAACCCGCCGCCGTCGCAACACCAGAACCACTGGAGGACGAACCCGTCCACCGATCCGGGTTCCACGGATTCTGCGGAATAGCAAAATTCGGATTGTAGCCCCCCATTGCACCTTCGGTTAGATTCAGCTTACCGAGCAGGATCGCACCCGCAGCAGCGAGTTTTGTGATGACTGTACCATCAAACGCAGGCACATGCTCCGCAAGCACCTCCACCCCGCCCATCGTCCGGACACCCTTTGTAAAGCAGAGGTCTTTCACTGCAATCGGGATACCGTGAAGCGGACCGCGATACGCTCCGGCGTTAATCTCCCGTTCCGCCGCTCGTGCGGCAGCCATCGCCTGTTCCGCTATTACTGTGGCGTAACTCTTCAATTGACCATCAAGTTCTTCAATACGTTCCAGCATCGCAGCGGTAACATCTACAGGCGATAATTGCTTAGAAGCAATATCTTCCGAAATCTCAGTAATAGTTTTGAAATAAAGTGGTGTTTCACACATATCATTCCCTCTTGTTAAAAGTAGTAGGCACACTCCGTGTGCCGTTCACCCGTATTGATCTGCCCAGCGGTAACATCTACAGGCGATAATTGCTTAGAAGCAATATCTTCCGAAATCTC
>VXXH01000694.1 GCA_009835515.1 Candidatus Poribacteria bacterium | reverse complement strand
GAAAAATATTTGTAAGTCACCGAAACTACTTTTATATTTTCCACGTTAGATTATCAAGGAGAATCCGCAATGCCAAAACGCGTTAATAAAGCGATTGAATTACTGGAAGATGACCTGCCTGTCTTCTACACTGGCAGCCACACAGGCGCGAACCTGAACTATGATGCGGGTCGCGCAATGGCAAAGACTTGGGCAGATTATATCAACGTCGGCATGGAGCACGGCAGTTTTGATCTCGGCGGGTTAGATAACTTCATGCGCGGTCTTGCTGATGGCGGTCCAACGAATAGTGGGCACAAAACTCCAGCAGTCATTGTCGAACTGCCGGTAGATGGCATTAGCGCAGATGTAATTCGTGCGAACGGTTGGCAGATGCGGCAGCTCCTCGCACGCGGTGTGCATGGACTCCTCCTTTGTCACGCCGAATCTCCAGAGGCGGTCAAAGCGTTTGTTGAAGCCTGCCGATACCCGTTCCAGACAATCGGCGTTGGTACACAGTTGGACGTCGGCAGACGCGGTTCAGCCGGTCAAGGCTCCGCCGCACCTATCTGGGGCATCTCTGCTAACGAATATCTCGATGTCGCCGATCCGTGGCCCCTGAATCCAAATGGCGAACTCTTCTTAGGTCTCAAATTTGAAAATAAACGTGCATTAGCAAACGTCGAGATTACGGCGCAGGTACCCGGCATCGCTTTCGCGGAGTGGGGACCGGGGGATATGAGTATGTCGTTTGGCTACAAAAACCCACCGAACCCGCGTCCACAGGAATTGCAAGATGCACGGGATCGCGTCTTTGCAGCGTGTAAAAACGCTGGTATCCGATTTTTAGAGAGCACGTCCGCTGATACAATTGAGGCGAGCATTGACGCGGGTGTACGGATTACCGGTGGTGGCGAAGAAGCCGCACGCATCGGACGATCGTATGCTGGCAGGACAATGCCTGTCTAAAACCTATAGCATCCCCGAGATCCAAAACACTAAGCCTGAAACGAAGTGGAAGGGTCTTTGATAGGGGTGTTGCTTCGGGTGTTTTTGATAGGGTATTTCTGCGGATTGATAGGGGTGTTTTTGCTTGGGTATTTCTGCGGATTTCCGCGGATTTCTTCAACTCTACACAAAGGCACGTGAATGCTCCAACCTACGCTACTTAACCGCAAGGAAAATTAAAAATATGGCATTAACAGAGCAGGAAATGTTGGCAGAACTGCGGAAATATGATACGCCTTCGATTACGAATGTGGTTGCTACGTATCCAGGGAGTCCTCTCTGCCTTGGACTTTACAACCCGTGGACTGAGAATTGGTATACGGATACAACGCTCCGTTGTATGTACCCTGAACTTGGGGCGGTTGCTGGATATGCAGTGACGTGCGTCTACGGTTTACCGGATCCAAACTATTCAGAACTCTCCTTTATGGATGTTATAGATGCGTTAGGTGCTTCTCAGCAGCCAACAATCTTAGCGTTTGAGCAAAAATTTCCACCCGAATTCGCGAATAAAGTCGGCTTAGCCGGTGGAAATATGACAGCAGCGATGAAGTCAATCGGTTGCTTAGGCGCGATTTCAAACGGTCCATCTCGCGATATTGACGAAATCCGACCGATGGAATTTCAGTATCTATTAAGCGGTATCACGCCTGGACACGGGGCAATGGCTGTTCAGGCTGTCAACGTGCCGGTCTCAATAGCCGGGATGGATGTTGCACCGGGTGAGATTATCCACATGGATGAGAACGGCGCGTGCAAGTTCCCTGGGGACAAACTCGAGGCGGTGCTGACGAATGTCAAGGCGTTGCTTGCGGAGGAAGGCGATCGAATTGGGCAGCTGCTCTCAGGTCCAAAAACAGCCAAGCAGGTCCGCGCCATTTTCAGTGGGCATTCTTATGCAGAAGATGACGACGAATAATCATACTTTTCCTTAAATCATTCTGATGTGTTTCAAACTATTTTGGCATCTAAAACGAGATTTATGGAAATGCTTGTGGTGTCTACAGATGAAAAAATTCAGAAAAAAAATTGTTTGCAAGAGAGACTAAAATCTATTATAATTCTATGAAGCAAAACTTTTAGTCAGAAGTCGGTTCCCAAATTTCTGTATTAGATTGCAGTCATAAATTTGCTATCAAATTCCTATCGTATACCTTATATCTTGGTCCGCGAACGGTGTGCTATAAAGTTAAGTTTGCAGGTTTCCGATATTGATATGTGAACCGCGCGAATCAAATTCCTTGAAGAAAATAAAATCCAAAAAGTCTAAACCGAAACAGGATAAAAAATGGACAACGTTTTTGAAGCCCTGAACGAACGCGGCTTTATCAAACAGGTCACAAATGCTGAACAAGTTACACGCTTGTTAGCTGAAAAACAGGTACCCTACTACGTTGGTTTTGATCCGACAGCACCGAGTCTGCATGTCGGGAGCCTTGTTCCCATAATGGCGATGGCACACTTGCAACGCGCTGACCATAAACCGATTGCAATCATCGGCGGTGGGACAACAATGATTGGTGATCCGACTGACAAAACCGAGATGCGCTCGATGTTATCGCAAGAACAAATTTCAGCTAACGGCAAGGGTATCCTCGCGCAGCTGCAA
>VXXH01000593.1 GCA_009835515.1 Candidatus Poribacteria bacterium | reverse complement strand
TGTAAAGTTTTTTGGAACGGAATAAGACCATCTTGAACTGTTTTCCGTCATCTGGATGCGGGTTCGGATCGTGTGTGAAACGGAATGTCATGTTAAGGTTTCGACTCGGAAGCGGGACGATTGTAAAATCGCTCTCAATAGGTTCAAACTGACGCTCATATAAGGGATCAAATTCTGTAAAATCCGCGGTAAGACGTGTATCAAAATAGAGGATCCGATGGGGCGATTGGCTCCGGCGGGTTTTGATCTCAATACCTGTGTTAAAATTATAGGTAAGACGTTTTCGCTCATAGAAATAGGTGCTGGGACCGAACGGATAGAGGTTATCATCTCTATCAACAGCAGGTTGATAATCGTAGCGGAGAGAAGATTGAATTTCGTGGCGTAATTTCCGCAGCCCCGGGACAAAACCGACGTTGTAGATGCGGAAGAGCGTATTGGTAGCCGATCCGTTAAAACTGAAAACGCCCCGAAAAATGTTCTTGTTTTGATCCTGGTCTCGGTCGTGCCAAACCGTATTTGAATTGAGGTTGAGGCTCAGCTGCAGTTCTCGTAAAGGCGTAATCAGAAGTGTTGATTGTTTGCGGACATCAAAACCGAGGTCCATCGTTTTCAGGAATACATCTCTCTCTTCTTCACCATCTTTATTCCGAAATACCTCCCTAAAGAAGTTGCCGAGTTCAATATCAAGGTCAACACTTGTGCTTTCAAGCGTTGGAAACGAGAGCATTGAGAGGAACGGTTTCTCTGTTTCAAATTTTTCAGCAACCGTTAACATGCTGTCGTTGAGCGTCTCAAAAAGTGGAAACGCGCTGAGACGCATCCGTGAAAAATTCACGGTTAAGCGAGGAAGCTTCTGTAACGACCTTGTCCCTTCACCCGTGAAATCGTGGATGTGCCGGATTTCCAGTCTACTTGTGATATCGCCAATAGTCTCTCGTGAAAACTTCAGATTTCCATTTGCATCAAGGTCTTCGAGATCAAAGGTTGATAAACCCGTCCCATAAGTAAGAATTGCAAAAGAGTTGAGTGTAGATTGGGCCGGGAGCTCGTATTCTTCCTTATAACTCTGGGATCGAAGTTCTGTCCTGCCAGTGAAACTAATGGGTCTTCTACCTTCTTGACGGTTATCCCATGGCGTATAGATGGAATGTGTATGCGCCCATCGCGCAATTAGGTTGTTACCGGTTCGGACGGCACTCTGTCGCTGTCCAGAATAAACATCTTTAGCGTAGATATAGAAGTCGCCGCGATAGGTCCGCTTTCTATCAACTTTGATGAGCCGGAAAGATTTTTTGGTTTGAATCGGCCGTCTCCCCAAGTCGCCAGCATACAAACTCTGTGCTTCCGAGGCTACCGGACTCGGGTCTTCCCACCGTCCACGGAATCCGTGTTTTCGATAGATTTTAAGTGCTTCTTCACCTACTATGTCCTCTTCTGCGTCTTCTCCGGTGTCTCCTTCGGCAGTTAAGTTTTCTGCGTCCTCTCCTGTGTCTCCTTCGGTGACTAAGTCTTCGGGATCAGTTCCGTTTTGATTAGGAGCTGCACTGTCCTGCGTGTCCACCTCCACTTCGTTCTGCTCGGTGTTCTGTGCACTATCACCATCATCCGTTTCGTTCTGTTCAACATTCTGTCCGTCATCCCTATCAGCGGTCTCAGTCTCTTGAACAGGAGCCTCCTCAGTCGGAGCAGTATCAGTTTCTTGTGGCTGAATATCCTCAGTAGTATCTTGGGATGTTTTATCCGTTTCAGTTCCCTCTTCAGTCTCCTCAGGTGCGGGATTCATTACGTCTTCGTAAAACGTCTCCCATTCCGCCTCAAATTCCGCTGCGATCGCTTCAAAGGTAGGCGTCTCCTCTTTTCTGATTAATTGGAAGATATAGAGGCCTTCAGGCATAGTAATAGGTCGGCGTTCAATAACATCCCCCGGTTTCTCTAAACGCCTGACAGAGGATTGCCAAGAAGACTCCATCTCATTTAGTGGCAGTCCTTTGCCTTCGTTAACTTCGGAGAGTGCCGGTTGCGCTACATCAGCAAATTCATCGGAAAGACTCTCCATCATGTCCGAGGATATTTGCACGAGTTGTTCAAAAGGTTCACCTTCGTGTGCGCGTTGGAGCATATCATCTGCTAATAGGCGGAGTGCGTCCTTTGTATCATCGCTGGCGGTAATAGCGATATCAATGCGGCGGAGTTTAACCTCATGTTCACCATAGACATCAACAATCTGATCGGCTTTGAGGATGTGAAATGCGGATTCGGTTTGGACGATGGCACTAATCTCGCCTTCTTGTAAGGCGAAGGCAGCCGCTTCCAAAGCGGGATCAAGTATCGGTTCACCGTCCTCGTCGGTTTCGCCGAGGGCGAGAAAACCGAGGTCGCCGCCCTCATAACGGGTATCCGAGTGGTCAGAACTCTGCTGCGCGAGTTCCGCAAAGTCCGCGTCTTCTTCTTGAAGCTGCTTGAGAAATTCTTCCGCCTGCTCTCTGGCACGGGCAACATCGGCATCCGTAATTTTATATTCCAGAAAAATCTGCTTCAACCAATAGCGATCATATTCACCATCAAGACGGTCCAGTAATTCTTGGGCATTTTCCTGTAACT
>VXXH01000162.1 GCA_009835515.1 Candidatus Poribacteria bacterium | reverse complement strand
GCCATTGGGCAATCCAGTATCGGCAAAAACCGCACTCATTATCGTAAACAAGTAGCGTTTTGCTTATTTTAGGGGGCATCCGAGATTTTTCAGAAGGTTTGTCTAACGCCTACAACTTTATACTCAGCATTAATGATTAATTCCATGCTGTGTGAATTTTAGTGATGGCCTCAACAATCTGGTCCATATCCGTTTCTGAACCGAGGAAAAGGTTTTGGAAAAGCCACACGCTCTGTTCACAAACCAGTGCGGCATTCGGACAGGGCAGTGATCGGATAAGATGCGGATATTTCTCCGCGACGTATGCCATTCCGGGTTCCTCCGAAAGCGGAGAGCGATAGCCGATGGAACACGGGATGCCTTCAGCAGAAAGCGCGTTGACAAACTCCTGTCGGGATTTGCCACCGAAACCTTCAGGGTTATACTTCAGGCAGTAGAGGTGATAGCCGTGTTTCGTAACCCACGGGGCAAGTTGTGGTGGTGTAATACCGTTGATTGCCTCCAAGGCGTTGGAGAGATAGGCGGCATTCCGATTACGGTGGTCGGTTTGTTCTCCTAAGCGTTCCAACCGTACAAGCAGGATCGCTGCGAGGTATTCTGACGGACGGTAGTTCCAGCCGAGACGCGGGTATTCCCATCTCGCGCCACCCGGTGCCCGTCCTACGTTCATAAAGGCGCAGACTCGGTCGTGGATGTCTTTGTCGTTTGTTGTGACCATGCCACCTTCACCGGAGGTTAAATTTTTCGATGCTTGGAAACTAAACGCGCCGACATCGCTGAGGGAACCAACCTTTTTTGTCTGATATTCTGCGCCGTGTGCCTGCGCGGAGTCTTCAATGATTGCGAGTTGGTGGCGTTGGGCGATCTCTCGTAATGCCCCCATATCTGCAGGATGTCCGCCGAGATGGACAGGCAAGATCGCGCGGGTTTCGGGACCAATAGCCGCTTCAACGCCTGCCGGGTCAATTGTAAACGTTTCTGGTGAAATGTCTACAAACACTACGGTACATCGGCGTTCCAAGACAGCACTTGCAGTCGCTACAAACGTATAGTTCGGCACGATTACCTCACCGCCATCACTAAACCCGTCGAGATCCAGCGCACCGGCTAAGGCGGCGCTGATTGAATCGGTGCCGTGTGGCATGAAGAGGGCATAATTTGTTCCAGTATACTGTGCGTACTGCGCTCCGAAACGCTCAATCATCGTGCCACCGGAGCCTTCATTCCCGCTCAAATACACTTCCTTGAGCAGTGGTTCGATTTTTGATTCCCACTCATCGGGTGTCGTGAGGGGCCATGAGGACCACGGTTCGCTTTCTATGTTGCGGACAGGCGTGCCGCCTGAAATTGCCAGTTGGTTGGACATACGAATCTCCGATCTTCTCTAATGGTAGATTTTACGGTTAACGATACACCGCCGATCAGCGTACTTACCGGTAATGCCTACATGTTTTCCTGGTTTTCTGCAAGCGTTTGGAAAGGTTTTGCAGAGCACCAAAATGCTTACAGTTGTCAGGTTCAGTTATTTGTCAGAAAGGATGGGGTTTCCTTTTGCATCCAAATACACAACTTCCCATCCGATGAAACGAGGTTTTATTTTCTACATTTCGGGAAATTTTTCGTGAAGGGCACTTGTATTTGACTACCCTGTTAAGTTTACTATGCTATCCAAAAAACTGTCAAGGAAAAAGCAGTGTTGAGATAAAAGACAGGAACCGATTGAGCGTTAAAAGAGTATGGTTGTGAGAAGAAAAATAATGCCAGCCAAGATTGCCCCAACAAGCGCATCAATCGCATAGTGGAATCTACCGTAAACAGTGCTAAGTGTCAAACCCACACACATTGGTAGTAGAATCAGAAACGCTGTACTATCATGACGGAATGCACAGAGCAGTACAATCACTGATAATGAAACGTGTGAGCTCGGAAATGCCGTGCCTTTCGACGAACCTCTTGAGACAACCGAATGGACCAGTTTAAAGAAAAAACCTTTCGACAATGGACCTTGAATCTTTTCAAAAAGGTAGCGGGGCCCGGTGACAGGTAGAAACGGATAACACAGGAGACTCAGATTAAATGTTAATGTCTCCGCGAAAACTGTCTCTTGAAACGGTCCTATCTTCCCTTTGAAATAGAGCCACGCCGCTAAAAACACGGTGATGACGTAGTAACTAAAATAACAGAGGTGTAAAATTTCTGATAGGCTTATGGAAGGAAACCGGTCGCTGAGTTCAAGGCTCGGCATCCCTTTGAAAACCTGTTTTTCCCAGCGGATTACCGTTTCATCGAAATAGCGTTGAAACACCATCTGGGTCAACTTCCCCATCTCAAGGTAGAAAAGGGCAATGGTGGATAACGGGTACCAATCCCGCAGGAATTGGACAGGAAATAGTGTAGGCTCGTCAGTGAGCGTCAGTAGTACAATGCCTGTGATACAGAGCACGCGTGCGAACAGATAGAGATACCAGCGCGCGACATTTTTGTGGAAAATTAGGATGAGTACACCGGTGAGTACTAAATACCCAATAGCAATCCAATCGTAAGGGAGAAGATTCATAGTTCAGTTTTCGGTACAGTGTTTGTTTATTCCCACAGAATTTATCC
>VXXH01000192.1 GCA_009835515.1 Candidatus Poribacteria bacterium | reverse complement strand
TTGGCGAACAAGTTTACCGCTGTAAGGGAAACCGAAGATTAAAATCTGACGTTCGGCAGGGATGCTGTTAATGAGCGTTACGTATTCTGCTTCAGTAATATCCCGTCCGCGGAGATTAAACTTCAGGTCTCCTCTACCGGTACGAGAGGCGTGTCCAAGCATGAAGATCAGAAATTGATCTGAAGGTTGGACAGTTTCAGCGAGTTCGGCGAACGCTGCTAAGACGTGTTCACGTTTTGATTCGGTATCAACGATCTCTGATTCTCCAGACGCGTCCATATCCTCAAAAAGAAAAGTGATTTGTTCGGGTGTATAGCCATAATCGTCGGTGAGCAGTTGGTGGAACCGAGAAGTAGCGTTCCAGAATGCGTCGTAAAAGGATTTCTCACCGGCAGCACCGCCGATAATCAATACATGATCTGCTGCAAACGCTGTTGTGGAAATTAGAACAACCGTGAGAATTACAATGAATGTTTGGTGCGTTTTCTGCTTCATCAGTAGGTCCTCTCTAAGGTAGCTGCGTCTCGGGGTCGGATATGAAATCACCACTTTTTCCGCCTGTTTTTTTCACGAGCCTGACATCGGCGATGACCATCTCCCTATCTACCGCTTTACACATATCGTAGACGGTGAGAGCTGCGATTGACACAGCGGTGAGTGCTTCCATCTCTACGCCTGTGCGGCCAATCGTTTGGATTTCTGCTTCGATTTCTATTCGGGGTCTATCATCATCTGCAATTGCGAGTTCGACGCGGATTGAAGTCAGGGCGAGTGGATGACATAGTGGGATTAACTCGCCGGTACGCTTCGCCGCCATGATACCCGCAAGGCGTGCCACCTCTAAAACATCGCCTTTCTTCATTTTCTGTTCAGCAATGCGTCGGAGTGTTTCAGGACGGGCAGTGATATGCCCGCGGGCGATGGCGATGCGCAGTGTTTCTTCCTTGCCACCGACATCCACCATTCGCGTATTGCCTTTTTCGTCGAAGTGTGTTAGGTGTTTTTTCATTTTTTATGTGAACGGCATGGCGGAGCATGCCTACTATTATGAACGGCATGGCGGAGCATGCCTACTACTATTAAACCGGATGTGCTGCTATAATTTGTTCGTATTTTTCACGGAACCTTTCGAGGTATTTGCCTTCGCCGTGATATGCCTCGACATCTTCAGGATGCGGCTGAATCGGTTCGCCGCGTTTCAAGACGGAGGCACTGAATGCTTCAATGTCAAAAGATTCGTTTGCTGCGTCGTGGAGTGCCTTGACCCCTGCGACCGCTGCACCGAGTGCTGCGCCACCCTTTTCTACCGGCAGCGTTGGTCTGTTCCAAATACCAGCGACGCGGCGCATGATCTCAGGGCTATCGGTCGCGCCACCTGTTACAAACAGCGGGGCTTGCGTCTGCTTCGTGAAGACAGCGGAGTAGACGTAAACCGCAGCGAGGCTCGTCTCAATGATACCGGTATAATCTTCTGATAGTGTCGGTTGCCCTGCAGTACGGATTAAATCGAATGCGCCGGAGACGGGGAAGGATTCCGTCTTGGGTTGCCAGAACGTCATAAACTGCCCCGGTACGACTTCCCGCAACGCTGCCTCTGCTGGTGCGTATTCTTCTTTTGCTAAGCCGTAATTGTTTCTCACCGCATCCCAGACCATAGCACCGTTTGTACGGCACCCGAACATAAAGGGACGGTTGATGCCGTCATACATAGCATTGGCGAATCCGTCTGGGTCGAGTGTGTCTCCATCGGTTGAGACCATGTTGACGAAACTGGTGCCGAGACTGAGCAAATCTCCAGCAACAGGTACTTTCGCCTGCGGATTGTCGCCGGAACCCGCGATGACTGCGCAGCGACCCTCAAAGCCGTATTTCTCTACGTAATACGCCGCGAGATTACCGACGACGGAATCTGGTCGCACGAGCGTCGGCAATTTCGATTGAAATTCTTCTACGTCTCCCGGTAATCCTTGTGCGGTTGCTGTCAGCAATGCGGGATCCCACACCTTTGAACGATAGTTCATGAGCGACATGCCGCAGGCGTTCCCGTAGTCGATGGGTACGTTTGCGTTACCTGTTAGTACGGCTGGAATGAAACTACTAATCAACTGAATTTTTGCTGTCGCCGCGTAGGATTCGGGGTGCTGTTCCGCGACACGCCGGACGACTGTGCCAGTGAACCGAAGCGGGGCATCGGAACCGGAGAGATTGATCATCTCTGCTGTGCCGCCAACGGTTTCTCGGACATGGTTTGTCTGTGCGCTGGTATTTGCAGTCATCCATATCGGTGCAGTCGGATATGAGAACGCGCCCTTGAGTAGGGTTTGCAAGTCGTGTCCGTCTTTGTTACGTACGGACGAGGTAACCTCGCCCCTACTATCGAGTTGTGCCAAAAGCGCATCCGCCTCGCTGTTGAGATAGACGTGTCCGTGCTGTTGTCCAGATGTGTTGATGACGATGATATTATCTAAGGCGACACCCGCCTCACGCATATCGGTGAACATGGCATCGAGTGATGCGAGATACATCAACGGCGGTTGTTCGGCTTCACCTTCTTCTCTCGGCGGTAGGATATAGTCCGCTCCGATGCCGAATTGGTTAAGCCGTCCGTGGGCGCGATAGTCGAGCGAATGCTCAAAGCATTTCTCCGCTGTGTCGATATCAATGACGATAGCGGATAGGCTTTGCGTGCTTGAGTCTAATCCGAGAGCGAGGCGTGGGTGTTTGCGATCGGTCACTGAAATAATTTCCTTTTCCTTCCTTATATTGAAATCTATGATTTTATACCAACTATCCGGCTCAATACTCTCTTTAACCTATTATTCGTTGCCGTTCATGCCCAAAGTATGGGCGAACGCCTCAACGGTTTCTGCGCGTAAAACCTCTTGAAACAATTCTTCAAGACGTTGCAAATTTTGGATGCTTTCTATCGCAGGTCTAAGTGCCTGCACTTCTTCAGGGGGCAAGGTCTCCTTAATCTATTACTCGTTGTTGTTTATGTCTAAAGTGCGGATGAATGCCTCAAGACTTTGTGCTTGTAGTGCTGCATCAAGTAACTGTTGAAGTAGCTGCACATCATAAATAGTTTCTAATATAGGTTTTAAGGCTTGCACTGCCCCGACATCAAACTTAAACTCAAGAACCCTGAAGAGGGATTGAATTGCTGTTTGTCGCGCCCCGCGTTGATAATACTCTTCTCCGGCTGTCTCTACGAGATGTTTGTAAACTGAAGATTCTTGCATGATTGCCTCCGATAAAAAGCCTTAGCGAATCAGTTCCCCGGATAGGCGCGATTCTCCAATTCAGCGATAAATTTTTCGGAAGCGATCGCTGCCGCTGCGCCCGCGCCTGCAGCAGTAATCGCTTGACGGAATACGTGGTCATGCACGTCACCTGCTGCATAGACACCGTTTATGTTTGTGTGCTGCATCTCGTCAACGATGATATATCCTTGATCGTCTGTATGTATGACATCCGTAAACAGTTCTGTGTTCGGAATATGTCCTATAAAGATAAATACACCGTCAATCGGGAAAAGTTGCGTCTCACCGGTCTTGACGTTTTTGAGGGTTGCACCCGTCACTTTGTCCGCGTCGCCGTTTATCTCTTCGACAACGGTATCCCAGATAAACTTGATTTTGTCGTTTTTGAAGGCGCGTTCCTGCATAATCTGGCTTGCCCGGAGTTGATCGCGTCGATGGACGATGTAGACCTCGGAGGCGTATTTGGTTAAGAAGATGCCTTCCTCCAGTGCTGCATCACCGCCGCCAACGACAACAAGTCGCTGGTCTTGGAAGAAAAACCCGTCGCACGTAGCACAGTAAGAGACACCACGTCCGCCATATCCCTCTTCACCGGGGATGTCGAGTGTGCGCGGTGAGGCACCGGTGCATATAATTACAGATTTGGCGCGATATTCTTTCTCGTAGGTCGTAACAGCAAACGGGTGTTGCGAAAAGTCAACGGCGGTTACGGTATCAAATTTAACCTCGGTGCCGAACCGTTCTGCCTGTTCTTGCATGCCCTGTATAAAGACCCCCGCCTCGTTGCCGAAAAAACCTGGATAGTTCTCAAGGTCGAGCGTTAGAGAGAGTTGTCCACCGAGTGCATCTCCTGTAATAAGAACAGGTTCAAGCATTGCACGGGAGGTATAGACACCCGCGGCGAAACCGGCAGTCCCACCGCCAATAATCACGATATTTCGATCTTCTATGTTGTTTGTATTGGTTTCCATAATTTTAAATTTTGCGCCAAGCGTTAACTTACGGCATATAGTTTTTGTAGGTTGGGTTGAGCAGTAAAGACCCTCTATTTGTGCAGGAAGTTGTGCCTTTTCATGAATCGTTGATATAGATAGATGTCGCGAAACCCAACAAACCCATGTGTTGGAAGTAAAAAGCGTTGGGTTTCACTCGCTCTTTAGAACGGTAGCGAAATGCCAACGCGTTCAGCAACTGCTTTTAACTGTGCCTGATGTCCTTCACCAATCGGGATGCCGATTTCAGCCCATTCCTGTTCACGTTCCCATTCTAAGCCGCCGGGCAGATCTGATCGGTCGTAACCCGGGGCGGGTTGCATCTGTCGCGCATCGTGGATATGTTGATCGATCTCCGCTTTATACTCGTCAATCGGTCGGAATCGGGAAATATCAATCGCTGCGATGAAAGCACCTTGATTGGCACCTTCCCAGATTGTTGGCGGATCGGGCGGCTTATCGAATAGCCAGATGCCTGCCATAAACCCACCGAGCGCATGGCTCACATGACTCAAACCCAACATCTTGAAGAACGCAGCGGGACTCTGTTCAAACGCCTGTTCCAACGGCAGTTTGGCATCAATGCCGGTTGCCATATCGACGACTATGGGGGGCTGGTCGCCCGCCGGAATCGCGAAACTCATCGGTGAAGCACCCGTTGCGGTGGCAACCGTACTCCCGGGACCGTGTCGAAAACGGTGGCAAGAGACCGCAAACCCGGCGCAGTCCGCTTCAAGCGCGAGCCGTGTATACTTGCCTGCACTCCCAAAGTGGAAATGATTCCGACTCGTTGCGGCGCCGAGTCCCATCTCTTTGGCTTTTTCGACCGCTGCTTGTGCGGCATGATACGCGGCAAAATGTCCCATACCGCCATCGCCGTCGTAGACTGCTGTCGTCGGGGATTCATTGATGCAGCGGACGTTTGGACGTGGATTTACTTTGCCGTCAAGCATCATCCCGACATATCCCGGCGTTTGTTGTGTGCCGTGACTGAACACACCGCGCAGATCCGTAAGGACTAACAGATGCGCTATATGTGCAGCATCTGCCTCCGAGGTGCCTGCCTTCTGGAAGGCTTCGCTGATGAACGCTTGCATTGTATCTGGCATCACGCGGATAAATTCTTTCGGTACTACATTCATTTTTTTAACGTTCCTTGCGGTTAACTGACGTGGGTTTGAATCATTAATGTGCCTTCCATAAATCCGCTCTCCACTTCGTTACGAGCTACGGTTTTTTGGTCTTATATTTTTTATTTTCCTTGCGGATAAACAACGTATAAATGACCTTATTAAGTTCCTTCATTAAATCCTTTTTTTTAATTTTCCTTGCGGAGAAAAAACGTAGATTTGAACTATTGAAGTGCCTTCCATAAATCCGCTCTCCACTTCGTTACGAGCTACGGTTTTTGTTTCTGTAACCAAAGATGGCAGCCTGCAATCTCACTGTGAAGCAGGCGTAGGCGGATATGAGAGAAAACCGCCAACAAACCAATCACCTTATCTTACGCCTTGCGAATAATTAAAAGGTCAAACGCGGAATGCCATCAACAATCCGGTAGGTCTGTTCGCACATTTTGCAGTGGACACTGTGTGCTTCCCACGTAATTTCACCTTTACACTGCGGACAGACGAGAATTTCTTGCAATGTTTTCGTCTGACGGCTTTTACCGCTTGCCACTTTTGACAGCAAGTTTTGGCTTGCAAGCTGCGCCAAAAACGATTTTGCACGGGAAACGATGCCTCGCGGCACTGCGCTTTTAAGGAGCAGTAACCACTCATTATGTCTCGGAATATTATTGTCTAATGCGGCAAGCCTGTCAAGCGTATCGGGGCATTCTAAATCCAGTGCTGACTCATGGTCGAGAAGTATTTTATAGTCTATTTCATTTTCCCATTCGTATTGGACCAAGAAGAGGTTATGATGCGTAATATGGAACCGCTTCCAATGCTTATCTGTTACCGCCAACCTGTGGAACAGTTGCCCGAATTGGGATTTTTTTTCATTTTTCCGTAGCATCAGGCAACCATCAACCAAGTTGACGACCCAGTTGTGATAGTGCCATCCGTAGATCCGCTCCCCTATTTCAGACGGCGTTTCAATGTAGCCACGGCATGCAACGCGCTCCAATTCAGCGATGAGTTGTGCAGGGTTCTCAACGTGTTCCAATACGTGTGAGCAGACAACATAGTCGAACGTCCGATCTGCGAACGGTAGGAACTGCCCGTCTGCTTCCACCATGGGGCGGTCGGTAACGATTGCGCCGCCGCGCTGCTCATCATCGCCTATGAATTTATCGCACAAGACATCCGAGCGTGCTTTCGGATTGTGACCGCTCCCTATCTCTAAGACAAAATCGTTCGGTCGAATGTTCATTTTTCGACGACCATGGTGATATAAGGACTCAGGTAGGGAAACGCGCCCCCGATAATCCTGCCTTTTATCCCAAATCCAACGGCTTTCTTGATGATAGTAAACCCGTGTGATCGGAAAAATTGCGCGAGATCAATCGGACTGGCATAATAAGCACTGTCGGCATCACCACCGATGGCATCCGCCTGTAAATCGGGTTCACGGTAAATAAAATGTGGTGTTTTCGTCAAGAACCGTTTCTGGACATAAAGTCTACAGTTTCGCGCAAACTGCTGCAGTGCCTGCCGTTTCGTTTCACCCCAGACGGGTCTACCGGATTTGCCGGACATGAGATTGAGCCAGTCAAGCAGTGGCATTAAGGGTGAACAGAGATTCGGTCCAGAGATCACAATGCGTCCGCCTTTGCACACCACCCGTACCATTTCGTTTAAAGCTGTCTCCACATCGGGCAGGTGTTCAACTAATTCGTTTGAACAGATGACATTGAAGGACTCGCTTTCAAAAGGGAGTTCCATCACGTCACAGACTTGGTATCGGAGCCGCGGATTTTCCCAGTCTTGTGCTTCTTCAAGAAAGAGTGGGGAAATATCGGTGCCGACAACATCGAATTCTGCCTGATTCAGCAGCCGCGCGGAGATACCGTTCCCACACCCGAGATCGAGTATCTTAGAACGCGGGGGTGCGTAACGGATTACCAATTCTACGTAGTGTCGGAGGTAGGCTTCATCGTGTGCAGCCAAGAGGTTCTTATAGGTTTCCGATGTTTCGTAAAATTCGCGCATCCGTTGGCGGATTGGCGATGATGTTTCGGGCATCGACGTTTCGATCATATTGTCCAGTTTCCAAGGATATTATACACGTTTGGCAGCACGGTTATGAGCGGAGCGTATTCCACGGTGCTTCGTCATAGACATCAATGAGTTGGTATCCCTCTGCGCCTTTGGAAGGACTCAAAGTCACAAACAACTTCGCAGATTGATCAGAGACGTTAAAAGACGCGTGAACCATATCCGCTGGGATGAAAACGGAGTCACCAGCTTTGAGTGTCTGTTTCTTATCTTCGAGCCACTGTTCAACGCTGCCCTCTATAACGTAGATAACCTCTTCTTGGTCGGGATGTTTATGGAAATCATGACCATAACCCGGAGAAAGGCTAACTTCCATGGCGACGATGTCTTTCGCGCCGGTACTCTCTGGACGGCTGAGCCAACCGATTGTTCCCCAGTCGAGTTCGTCTCGTTCTACGTCCGCAGATGCAATAAATTTTCCGTTCATAACGTTATGGATTCTCCTTTTCATTCGCGGTGTAGGCGCGCTTTCATGAAGTTTAAGAATTTCATTCGGTAATGTATCAAAAACCTCTTGGTAGGAGCGAGCTGTGCTCGCGATCTGTAAAGATTACCGAAATATTTAGTTAATCTTCATCCAAGCGCGCCTACAAAAATTATTCGAGCCTGTTACCTTTTGGATTTGAGTGTCGCCCACGTTGTGGACAACTTCCCAAGCGGTTCAACAGGCGTTGCTGCTGAATTCATTTCTGCTTGGATTTCTTCCTCATTCAGGGCGCGGTTCCAGATGCGGACTTCATCAAGGAGTCCAAGGAATTCACGGTTGTTTTCAGGGGTTTTACCGACAAAGACAGAAGACGTATCGGCAGCGCCCGGCAAGGCACCTTTCCCGCCGAATTCGCCGACATTTTCGCCGTTTAACCAATACCGATGTGTGCCATCATCCACTTGTGCTGCGACGTGCTGCCACTCATTCAGCGCGATTTTTCCGGTGCAAACACTTCCACCACCGGCGCTGAGGTGCAAACACTCACTTGGGGATTCAGTGTAGAAGCTATAAGAGCGCGGACTGTTGCCTTTTGAGAGAATCCCTTGCCACCGTTGTTCGTTGGGCCCCATGTGTCTTCCAGCGTTAATCCATGCCATGACTGTTACGCTTGTATCGACGGTGAGAATATCGGCGTGCGGGACT
This sequence comes from Candidatus Poribacteria bacterium, assembly GCA_009835515.1. GTDB lineage: Bacteria > Poribacteria > WGA-4E > WGA-4E > WGA-3G > WGA-3G. Next base: position 8,564 of record VXXH01000192.1, on the reverse strand, counting down.
TCGATCCAGTCGCTTTCACCGTTGAGTTTGAGTGCGTTCCCGAATTTTCCTGCGACTAACTCCGGCGCGCCAGCAATAGTTCCGTCGTTCCCGTATTGGGAGTGATCGGTGACCATATCACCATCAATTTCATCAAAAGAGAAGTAGAGGATGAGTGAATCATCGGACGGATCAGCGGCATGCGCAAAGGGTACCGCGATCATTATAATTGTCAAGAGAAAAAAGAAAGTCTTCATTTGTTCTCCTTTAGTTTCTAAACAGGTATATGCGCGCTTGAACTTTGTGGGACTTGAACATCCACAAGCGTCAGGAGCGCGCATACGGGCGGGTTTTATCGTGAGGGTTTCTTCAGATGTCCCCAGGTTGTTGCGAGTTTCTGACGTGGATCAACAGCGAAAAGCTCAAAATAGCCGCTCTCCATCTGTTCGATGACTTCATCTTCGTCAAGTGCCCGGTTCCAGATGCGGACTTCGTCGATGAGACCGAGGAATTCGCGTTGACCTTCGTGTGTTCTACCGACAAGGACATCGGCTGTATCAGCTTTACCGGGAGGCGCGTTTTTACCACCGAATTCGCCCGCCATTTCGCCGTTTACCCAATACCGATGTGTTGAGCCGTCATCTACCTGTGCGACGACATGCACCCATTCCTCTAACGGCACCTTTTTGTTACAAACACTTCCGCCACCGACAGAGAGGTGCAAACATTCACTTGGGAATTCGGTGTAGAAACTGTAGGAGCGCGGGTTGTTGCTTTTCGCAACAATACCTTGCCACCGCTGTCCACCGGGTCCCTGATGGCGTTCGGTATTAATCCAAGCCATGACAGTTACACTGTTGTCAACAGTGAGGATATCATCGTGTGGGACTACAACCCAGTCGCTTTCGCCGTTGAGTTCCAGAGCCTTGCCGAATTTGCCCTCAACATGCTTCGGATTGCCCACCATTTCACCATCGTTCCCATATTTTGAATGATCGATGGTGTTTTTACCGTCGAGTTCATCAAAAGAGAAGTAGAGGATGAGTGAATCCTCTGGTTCGTTTGCGCCGTAGGCAAAAGATGCCGCAAACGTGATAAGGGTTAGTATGATAAATAGGTTCCTCATTTTTTCCTCCATGTAGCATAGGAAACCGTTAGCCTCCTGTGCATTATTTGTATCGGCTAATCTATCGGAACAATTTCTCCGCCTTCAACTGCCTTAAACCTTCGGTTGACAGGGAGAGATGTTCCTCGGTCAATGTGTCCGTTGGTCCAGCGAATTTCAAGGCGATCAATCTGTTCCGCTTTGCCAACGCCAAAATGGGCACGCAGATCGTGGAAGGAGAGATAGCTCCCACCACTTTGCACTTCCCGATATTGGATGTGTGTTCCGGTTACAACTTTAATTCTTGCACCAATTCCAGAACGGTTGTTTTTTTGTCCGACAACTTGGACTTGTATCCAATTGTTTTGATTGCCGACTGCGTTTTGAAGCAGGTCTGGACGTTGGTTACAATTGGTGACAAGGATATCCAAGTCCCCATCGTTGTCGTAGTCACCGATAGCGGTGCCACGACTGACTTTTTTCAGTGATAGACCGTCGGTTTCCACTGAACTCACGCGATCAGGATCATCGTGATGGCGTGCTTCAGCAGACGTAACATTGGCGAACGTTCCGTCGCCTAAATTTCTAAATAACAGATTCTTTTGCGGATAGGTTACATGTTTCTCAAGAACATTGATGTTATCCATCAGGTGTCCATTCGCGACAAAAATGTCTTGGTGTCCATCGTTGTCATAATCGAAAAATCGAATGCCCCATCCGAGATAGCCGTGTGTTACCTCCGCTATACCTGAGGTAATGGTATTGTCGGTAAAAAAGGAGCTATCGTGATTACGATAAACGGTATTGGTTTCTGTCTGGTAATTGCTGACGGTAAGGTCGAGTTTCCCGTCGTTGTCGTAGTCCCCGAAATCAGTCCCCATACCGGCCTCTTCTTTCCCCATATCATTATAGCATACACCTGAGATTAATGCAACCTCTAAAAAATTACCGGTACCGGTGTTTTGAAATAGAAAGTTTGGGTCTTGGTCGTTGGCGACATAGAGATCAATGTTCCCATCGGCATCGTAATCACCAAAGGTTACGCCTAACCCGTGCTGCGGGATCAGGTCTGCAGGACGGTATAAGGTTGATGCGTCGGTGAATGTGCCGTCCCCGTTATTCTTATAAAAAGTGTCATGAACCGCAGGATATGCGTGCGGTCCGCAATAGACATGGACACCCCGTTCTTCGCAGCGGACATCGTTCTCTGGTGTATATTCGGCGTAGTTTGCTATATACAAGTCTAAATGTCCGTCGTTATCAACATCAGCAAAGGCGCAGCTGGTGCCCCAGTTTGGATTACCGACTTGGGCGTGTGTCGTTATATCTGTAAAAGTGCCATCGCCGTTGTTTTGATAGAGTTGATCTGCGCCGAAGTTAGTGACGTAAAGATCCAAATCTCCGTCATTGTCATAATCGCCGACAGTCGCACCGGTGCCGTAGATCGTACTGCCGACCCCTGCTGCTTCTGTGACATCCGTAAAGGTGTTATCCCCGTTGTTTCGGTAGAGGACGTTATGCGGTGTTTTGTTTTCTGCGTCGTCTGTCTGAATTGCACCGTTGACGAGGTAGATGTCAAGGTCGCCATCACCGTCATAGTCGAAAAACCCGCCACCGGATCCGAGGAATTCATTGAAAAGTCTTAAACCGCTCCTACCATCGGTATGCTCAAAGTTTAACCCGGCGGTTTCTGTAACATCAATGAAAATTGGATCTGCGAATACGGCTGTGTCGTATAGAGGACTTATAACCGTCACTATAAGTATGAATCCGAAAAAACGATAGAAATTATTGTTATGGACGTTTTTTGGCATAAGGATAGGTTTATCGCGTTGTTTGCGACGACTGTTTCAGACGTTCCAAGTTGTGTAAAGCTTTCCGAGCGTCGTCATCGTCAGGTTCAATTGTTGTGATATGTTGATAGACATCAATCGCCTTTTGAATTTGTCCTTGCTGCGTGTAAATTTCAGCTAACCCGTGATATGCTAAGCTCAATTGTGGCATCTTCTTTATAGCCGTTTGCAGGTGCGCTTCTGCTTTATCAAACACCTTTGATTTGGTATAGAGCCACCCCAATCGGAGGTGTGGTTCTACAACGTCTGGGTTTAGTTCAAGGACTTTCAGGAAGAATGGAATCGCACGCTGGGACATATTGAGATTCATGTAAAGCCGTCCCAACTTATCGTATCCGACTGTAGCGTCTGGGTGCAAGCGAATCAGGGCTTGGTAGGTCGCAACCGCTGCGGAAATATGCTTGTGTTTCAGATGGATTTCTGCTAATTCCAACCGGAGGGTCGTGTTCATTGGCTCTTCTGCCAGTGTCCCTTCGATGGCGTACGTCTGGTCGTAGTAGGCTTTCATCTGGTGGAAGAGTTTGAGTTGTTCCGTTGCTGCTGACGTATCGCCGAGCAGTCGGTACGCCTTGGCGAGGTTATAGTAGGCACTCTGAACGTAAGGTTTTTTCTCGATTGCGGTCTGATAGTGTGCCACGGCTTGCTGCGGTTCGTTCCGCATGAGGGCAATTAAGCCGAGCCATTCATAAACTTCTGGAAAATCGGGGTTACGTGTGAGGGTACGCTTGAATGCGGCGAGTGCTGCGTCGAGTTTCGCCTGATGTGTGTAGATATAACCGAGTCGGTAATGTGTATCGGCGTCTGTCGGACGCCTCTCGGCGGCTTCTTTCGCGTGCTGTTCTGCGATGTCTAATTTGCTCTGTTTGCAGTAGATTTCTGCCAGCGCAAGGTGTGTTAATCCGTGAATCCGTTCCTTGGTAGGGGTCGGAACATTTTTTAGGTCTGCGGCTATTGTAAAAATCTTGTTAAACGTCTCAATCGCTAATTCCAGTTCATCTTGCAATTTATAGACGTTCGCGAGTTGGAAAAGCGCGTTTACATGTGTCGGTTGCTGTGATAAAATAGACTTAAAAGTATCGACTGCCTGTGGGTAGAGTCGTAATTTGACGTATTCCACGCCCTCTTGGAATACCGAAGTCGTTTCAGTTCTACTCACAGACGGGATAAGTGATAAAAGCACCGTGAGAATTAAAACCCCACAGACACGTTTTGCAAACATCTGATGGCGTTTACGACCTGCGTCCATGCTGACTTTCCTCAATCAGACTGCGGTTGTTTGTTCACCACGTCCTGAATCCAAGACAGTGCCGCCATACTTGACGACCAGCCGATAGATGTCACCGCGAGCAGAGCCACTTGTTGCAATTCTTCTGGTGTGATCCCTTCCCGGAGCGCACGCCGCGTATGCGAATGCACCGCACCTTCAGACTTGGCACCGATCGCCAATGCGAGTTTGACAAACCTCACGGTTTTGGGTTCAATTGGACCGGCAGTGCCGCACGCTTCACCCAATGCCTGATACGCTTTCCAGACTTCCGGGTATTCTTCAATGACATCTTGAAGAAAATCGGGTAGTTTGTCTTTCATTCAGTGTTTTCCTATCCAGTTTTCTCTTTTGGCGGTGACTCTGTTTCTTGTTGTGCCGTCGTTTCGGTTTCATCCAACTGTTCTTCATTGAGTCCGGATTTGAAGTTTGTAATGCTTCTACCGAGACCGCGCGCCAATTCAGGGATCCGTTTTCCACCAAATATGAGTAGCACAATAGCCAATATAACTACTAATTCGAGCGGACCAGGGGGGCCAAACATTGCTATGCCTAACATTTTTATATCTCCGTATTTTAACGTCGTGATTTGTGCGCCGTAAAAGCGCATGATGGATATTAGCGTATATATTAGCACATAAAAAAAAATATGTCCAATGGTATTTGGTTAGAGGATCCCTATGTTTGACACAGACGGTGTTCTGTGTTCATAGTTTTACCGCCTTGCGAAATGCTGCGAATGCTTCTGCGGGTTGTTTTAATTTGGATTTCCTCAGACTTATAGCATAACATATCTGAAGTATTAACGCCTGTGAAAAATACAACACGGAAAACCTAATACCCTACTGTTTGGATGGAGATACTTTTGGGAGGACGTAGGCACCCCGGCGGACTTTTACAATTTCACCGGTTTTGGTAAGCCTTGAGAGTTCATGGTGTATCGCTGCAGGGTTTCCGTCAATAGCCGTAATCATTTCAGCTGATTTTTTCTCGCCGTCAGCAAGAAGAGACAGAATTTGCTCGCGGAAGGTTACACGTGGCATGCCACCTCTAAGCTTTTGCAACACACGGTTTGCCTGCCGTGGGGAGCAACCGAGGATCCGCTCGACTTCCACTCTCGGAGATTCCTCGGTGAGTTGATCGCGTTCAGTCTCAAAACGCTGGCGTGTGGTGATCGTCTCAGTGAGTTTGTCGAGTCCGTTGGCGACCTCAAAATCCTCCCAGTCAAAAAGGAGTGTCTCAGGTCTATCGGTGATGTCAGGGATTTCGAGGCTACTTATCAAGATAACTTTTTTATCACGCCAACGGTTCAACCCGGCGCGCCCTACAATCTCTGTGATTAAGCCTGCGACGGTCTGTGTGTAAATTCTCTGAACGCGTTCATCTTTATAGTGTTGGAACTCTGTTTCTGCCTCATAGCAGAGGGGGTCTTCATCGTTTCCGAACAGGAGTTGCGCCCGCCGCCATATAGTACCGGGTTCCCAGTGGGGAGTGCCGATGATCCAAACAACCGCTGCCGCTTCAAAATCGGTCTCCAAATTTTGCAAATCTTTGAATTCCGTCAGCAAACAGACGTTCTCTTTTTCTGCGAAATCTTTCAGCTGTTCGATAATGGGGGCATAGGTAATAATCGCGTGCTTAACGTTCGGATCTCTCTCAATTTCAGCGCAGATACCCAGTAAAAAGCGTTCTCCGGCTTTAGATAGTCCAATAACATCCCAGTTGCTGTCGTAATCTAACATTGTCTTCAGTGTGTGGGCACCTGACCGAATTTGAAAAATTTGGTTCCCCGCGACCCAAGGGTTCGGTTTGATGCGAATTGCTTCGATTTTCTTATCTGGGAACATTCTGCGGAAATCTGACTCAGAGTTTGTTGCTGACATTAACAACAGCCGTTTGACGCTCGGATGCAGCACCGACGGCACCCAGAATTGCAAGGCTTTGTCATGCCCGTCATACCAGGTCATCGGCGCATCGGCATCCCGGGTATAGTGTGTGAAGAATCGCTTGAGTTGATGCCAGAACGTCCAGTCTGGATTCTGATAGACAGTCGGGAGTTCATGAATCTTCTCGAGGGTCCCCGCATCCAAAACACCCAATCGAATTGCTTGTGCAATTGACATCGGTATTCTTGTGTCTTCATCAAGGACAAAGGAGTCGAGTTGGAAAATCGGTAGCCCTTTCGTTGTAAGCCTATCTGCAGCAGCAGCATTGAGAGGGATGTGTGCTGAAACACCACCTTCAAACGCAATCGCAAAACGTGCCAATTCCGCTTTAGTCTCGTCATCAACAGTCCGTTGTGCGATGACCTTGCCTCTTACATTGACGTGGCGCATCTGTTCAACGATTTCCGCTTCGTGTTGTTGAAACGCTTGCATCACTATGCGGAGCCGTCTGACGACAATATCATCCGGTTCGCTTTCAATTTCTAATGCGTTTAGTAAGGCTTGCGCAAAGTTCCCTAACGCCCTCCCGTGCCAGTTTGTACTCCAGGCCTCTAATCTGTCCTTGGAGATGCCGCATCCGAGAAACATTTCGGTCGTTTCCGCTTCATCAATGATACAAAGGCGTTCGGTGTCACCGATGGGTTGAAGAATTTGTTCCACCAATGTTGCGTAGTTGGGATCCAAAAGCACTTGTGAGAACCCGAATATTTGCGCCTTAGCACGTTGTAGTGTGATCGGTTGCGATAGATAACCGCGCGCCTGACATTCCGTATAGACGGGACATTTTGGACAGATGCTTTCACTCGGATTCCCACCCTTTTTCACAAGTGCGAGGCATCGATCTGCATCTTCACAGACATTACCGTGTTGAAAAGGGTTCGCCATGCGTTCCGCAACGGGTATCTCTTTCACCCGATCCCATAGGAACCCGTAATTTCTCCGGCGGACGAGTGATGATAAGTTTTGCCTTTCAAATTGTTGGACGGCTTCTTCCACTAATGGGAATTCGCCGTTGAAGTTGACATCACCCCTTCTGAGAAGATGTGACTCCACTTGATAGTTGTTCCGTGCTCCTATCTCGGCAGTTAGTCCAATCACTTCTGCATCGCTGTCAAAGATACTTTCTATCTGCGCAATATTCTTTTCGAGGGGTTCATAAACCTTCTTGTGATCTTCTATCTTCTGCATCACTGGCGGTGGACGCTTTATCGCCAAGGGACTGAGTTTGCCTTCCCGCACCGCAGGCACGTGCTTGGACGCAGGCAGCCCCGTCGCGGGAACCGGTGGCAGAATACCGGTATCGTCCCAGATATCTGTGATAGGTGTGGCTTCGGTGGGTAGCCCAACATCAGAAGAGGCAGATGCCCGTATCCACACAGTGCCGTCGCGCTCCCATAACAATACATCGGTGTCATCACTACTTGCGTTCTGAGTCCAGTGATGAAAATCGTCCTCTTGTCGGAGATAAGCGAACCTGCGCTTCAAGAATGCCTCTTTTGCGAGATCCAATTTATGCGAACCGAGGGATGAAGGCGAAGTGATAAAGACTTTCGGACTGGATTTTAATTTTTCCGCGCCAAGCGGTTCAGGGTCGTGAAGTGTTTCCCTGAGCGCGTCAATAGATGAAAAGAGGATCTCTTTCGCAATGATAGGCGGATTTAGCAGATCCCCAAGCAGGATCTCATAACGCGCGTTCCACGGACTGTGCCGCTCCTCGCCAAGGATTTCAAGATATAGGTCCCGTTGATGAGGATTTTCCGGCGTGGGGATATGTTTGTAGATATACGGTGCCGTTGCTTCGGTATTTGGATGGAGATAGTGTGGAACTCTGCAAGAGAATCGCAACCCGCCAGACTTTGTCAACGTTAGCAACGGGTTCCCTACAGCTTTGACAAGCGTCTCAATACAAGCAAGGACTACATCGGGTGCGGCGCAGATTGCTTCATACTTAAATTCTACATCGTGCCATTGCGCACCATCTCGTTCGGAGGGGATACCGGTATACACCCGAATTCCCCACGATGTGTGCCAGTATTTGGGCTCCCAGTCTTCTACGCCTTGCCGTCTCAAGAAGCGTTCACCATCGAAAGCGCGTGGGACTTGATCATACTCGGGCGCACCCCCTATCGGCATAAAGGAGATATCCGCCTTCTCCAGGTCATGAAGTCTTACAGGATTTCTGTGGGCGCAATAGACCGTGAAGTGGTAAAGAAGCCCCTTATAGATTACAGGTCTTACAACTGTCTTTCGCTGCCTGAGCGGTTTCTCGTGCCGTTGATGACAACGTTGAATAATATCTTTCAAGGAATTCATAGACTCTCAACTTACTTTCAACTAAAGTTTGATCAATCAGAACTTTGGTAGTGTTAATTTGTTGTCTAATTCTTGCTCTTTGTTCTGTTAATTGTGCATAGTAT
>VXXH01000534.1 GCA_009835515.1 Candidatus Poribacteria bacterium | reverse complement strand
GTTAAGATTAAGGGTTATTTTATGTTCGATCATCAAAATATTCGGGCAGGATACCCCTTGCTTTAGCTGGGGGAGGCGTGCCCGCTCCTATAATTAAAGTTTAGTTTTCTTAGGACTTTGAAGTCCATCCGTCTTCAGTCGGGGGTTATTGACTTTCATTTTTAATTCTTCTCCGCAGAAATTTTTGCTTGAAAGGCGTTGATGCTCCCTTTTTCACTCCTTCCAGTAGCACATAATCTAAAAAGTTGACCGTGGTCGAAAGGATGAGAGATTCGTTCCGTGTCACCTGGATCTATCTGCCATACTGTGGCACGTGCGTCAAGTACTTTCACATAATCTGCACTTTGCTGACTATTCCATACGTCGGCATCAATATAGTAAAGTATATCACACCCTCCGAGAAACTGACAATATTTTATGCCCTGAGTCTCAGAGCCATTTAGTTCTCCGATAAGAGCGAACGTTAAATCGCAACATTCTATTATAGGAGCGACCTCCTCGTTGCGAGACGAACTGATGGCTGATCGCTGATAACTGATAGCCAATGGTTGACAACTATTCCTCTGAAAACTGCAGATTTCTCCTGCAACCCCAATTTTCTCTTGACGCAAAAGGTTCTTTCAGTGTAAAATATATGAGGCAATAGACGAAACAAACTCACTAAGTATCATGGGGATAAATGTGTTAAAATATAACCGACTTGCATTCATTGCTATTTTAGGCTGCGTAATTCTGCCCGGATGTGCAGCGTTCCGTGACACATCGCAAACCGAAGCTTACAATCGGTTCGCGATCCGTGCCGCGCAAGCGCAGCTCTGGAATGAAGCCATCTTCCGATGGAAGCAGGTCATCAATGTTGACCCGGATGATGCCAAAGCACATAACAACCTCGGTGTCGCCTACGAAGCGGCCGGAAACATTGACGAGGCTATTGCCGCTTACCAGCGCGCAGCGGAATTAGACCCCGGCAACAAATACTATCGACTCAACTATCGGCGGTGCCGTATACACCTCCGACGCAGCGGACTTGACGACGAAGACGCACCACAACCAGATGAGGAACTCCCAACCACCGAACAGTGAGGATGCCAATATGCAAATAACGAAACTTCTAACAACAATTTTCCGGTTTACAAGCGGTGCCGGAAAATTTGGAATCCTACTGGCAGTTCTAACGCTTTGTGGATGTGGCAGTGCCGTGACGCGCGTCTCTATTCCGGTGAAAGTCCAATCTGAAATTGACATCAGCCGGTATTCCAACTTCGCCGTTTTGCCGTTTGTGGCTGAAAAACAGACAGAACGCAACGAAAAACTGCCCGAAGAAATCGGTGCGGAAATTGCCGCAATACTCCGTAGAGGTTTAGCACGCCAAAAACACTTTGAAGTCGTCAGCACACAGGAGACAGCGAGACTGCTTACAGGTGAAACCGTCGGAGAGGATTGGCTCTCTGATACGGAACACTTGAGTCAACTCGGAGAGTATTTTGAGGTGAAAGGGATTATCATCGGCAGCTTTCGTTTCTATTCAGATAGCCGACCGAGACGATATTATGGCGAACGCTATTCCGTACAACGACAACGCTACGTAATGGATTATCAGGACTACATGCAGAAAACCCATCTCCTTTCATTGAGAGTGATGATTATTGATATCGAGACCGAACAGATTATCTGGGATGAAACTTACCGACGGAGCACCGCAGAAGCACATACAATTGGCTCTTTCATTTTCTCTCAGGCGGGTCCACAGGCAAATACTATCAGGGAACTCGGCAAGCGTGCTGTATCAGAATTTACGCGTCAAATCTCGCCACACTATGAGCGTGAAGATAGATATTTAGTCAATTGAGGAAATAGTTATCAGTTGCCAGTTATCAGAGGAAGTAGTTGTTAGTTGTCAGTTGTCAGTTATCAGTTCTCAGTTACAAGAGGGGCTCGTTAAACGAAAACCTCTTACCTGACAACTGAAAGGTTTTTTGAAAAAAAACCGTCCTGATAACTGACAACTACTAAAAAACAGAGGTTAAAGGTGTGAAAAAAAATAAAATGAGAAAGAGGTTTCCAGTTAACAGTTACCAGTTTCCAGAGAAAAGATCATTAGCTGATAATTCTCTTAACTGGTTACTGGTCACTGGTTACTGGTTACTGGTTCTGAGTTTATTGGCACCTTCTGTTGGATGGGCGCAGGCTTTTGGAAAAAATAAAATTACTGCACAACGCTTCGATTGGCACATCCATCGGACAGAGCATTTCGATATACATTACTACCCAAGTGAAGCAAAACTGGTGCCTATCATGGCCGCTATTGCTGAAGAGGCTTACGAACAGCACAGCGAAGATTTTGAGCACGAACTGCGAGATAGAACACCGCTTATCCTTTACAAATCCCATAAAGATTTTCAGGAGACCAACATAATCCTCCAAGAACTCCATGAAGGTATCGGAGGCTTCGCAGAACTCTTTAAACATCGTATCGTTATTCCATTCACCGGTTCCCTTGAAGCGTTTCGAGAGGTGATCTTTCACGAACTCATTCATATTTTTCAATACGATATTATCTATCAGAAGCCGCATGCGCGTATCTACAGCGGTGAGTTTCTCTACTCA